>JAMFRY010000077.1 GCA_026225015.1 Alphaproteobacteria bacterium | reverse complement strand
TCGCCTGCACTGAGGTGATGGAGCCCTTTTTGGTGGAGGTGATCCGCTCCTGCAACGCACCCATATCGGTGGCGAGCGTAGGCTGGTAGCCCACAGCCGAAGGGATACGCCCGAGCAAGGCGGACATTTCCGCGCCGGCCTGCGTGAAGCGGAAGATGTTGTCGACGAAGAACAGCACGTCCTGGCCTTCGTCGCGGAAGTACTCGGCGACGGTCAGGCCGGTCAGCGCGATGCGGGCGCGGGCACCCGGCGGCTCGTTCATCTGACCGTAGACGAGCGCGCACTTGGAGCCGGCAGCCGAGCCGCCATGTTCCTTCGGATCGACGTTGACCTTCGATTCGATCATCTCGTGATAGAGATCGTTGCCTTCGCGCGTCCGCTCGCCGACACCGGCGAACACCGAGTAGCCGCCGTGCGCCTTGGCGACGTTGTTGATCAGTTCCTGGATCAGCACGGTTTTGCCGACGCCGGCGCCGCCGAACAATCCGGTCTTGCCGCCTTTCAGATACGGCGCCAGCAGATCCACCACCTTGATGCCGGTGACCAGAATTTCGGCCGAGGCAGATTGCTCCTCGAAGGACGGCGCCTCGCGATGGATCGGCATATACGAAACCGCCGGAACCGGGCCGCGCTCGTCAATTGGCTCGCCGATCACGTTCAGGATGCGTCCCAGCGTGCCGGGACCCACCGGCACGGAGATCGGCGCGCCGGTATCGGTCACTTCGGCGCCGCGAACCATGCCGTCGGTGGTGTCCATGGCGATGCAGCGCACGGTGCGCTCGCCAATTTCCTGGGCAACTTCCAGCACCAGCGTCCGCTCGCCGATCTTGGTGGTCAAGGCGTTCTGGATATAGGGAAGTTCGCCCTCGAACTGTACGTCGATGACGGCGCCCAGAACTTGTGTGACGCGGCCGGTGGAATTGTTTGCCATGGGTTCTCTCAGTTAGACGGCTTCAGCGCCGGAAATGATCTCGATAAGTTCGCGGGTAATATTGGCCTGCCGCTCGCGGTTATAGCTGAGCGAGAGCCGCTTGATCATGTCGCCGGCATTGCGTGTGGCGGCATCCATCGCGGTCATCTGGCTGGCATAAAAGCCGGCGCTGTTTTCCAGCAAGGCCGAATAGAGCTGCACCGCGAGGTTGCGCGGCAGCAGCCGGTCCAGCAGCGTGCCGTCATCGGGCTCGATCTCATATTCCGCGCTGATGGTGTTGTCATTGGCGGAGGGCAGGGCGGCCGGGATCAGCGGCAGTTCGGTCACGCGCTGGGTCATCACCGAGACGAAACTGTTGAACACCAGCGTGGCGATATCGAACTCACCGGCCTTGAACATCTGGATGATTTTCTCTCCGATCTTGTCGGCTTCCGCAAATTCAATCGTCTTTTTGCCGACGAAGTTGAAACTGCCGGCGATCTGCCCGGCCAACTCGCGCCGGAAATAATCATTGCCCTTGCGGCCGACCGCGAGGATTTTAACCGTCTTGCCTTCGGATTCCAACCTGCGGGCCTGCAGGCGCACGGCGCGGCCGATATTGGAATTGAACGGCCCGGCCAGGCCGCGATCCGCCGTGATCGCCACCAACAGATGGGTCTTGTCCTTGCCATTGCCGACCAGCAGAGGCGGCGCGTTGGGGTTTTGCTGCGCGCCGGCGGCGAGCGCGCCCATCATTTCGGCCATCCGCTTCGCATAGGGGCGCGCCGCCTCGGCCTGGGTTTGGGCGCGGCGCAGTTTGGCGGCGGCCACCATTTTCATCGCGCTGGTGATCTTCTGCGTCGATTTGACGCTGGTGATCCGGTTGCGGAGGGCTTTAAGACTCGGCATCGGCGATCAGGCGAAGCTGCGGGAGAAGTTTTCGATGAACGCAATCAGCGCCTTCTCGGTATCCGGCTTGATCTGCTGATCCTTTCGGATGGACTCCAGAATGCCGGGCTCGCGGGCTTTCAGTTCGGAGAGCAATTGCGCCTCGAAGGCGCCGATCTTGTCGATCTCGATCTTGTCCAGATAGCCGCGGGTGCCGGCGAAGATGGAAATCACCTGCTCTTCGACCGCCAGCGGATGGTATTGCGGTTGTTTCAGCAATTCGGTCAGCCGGGCGCCCCGAGCTAGCAATTTCTGCGTGATCGGGTCGAGATCCGAGGAGAATTGCGCGAAGGCCGCCATTTCGCGGTACTGCGCCAGGTCCAGCTTGATCTTGCCGGCCACCTGCTTCATCGCCTTGATCTGCGCCGCCGAGCCGACGCGCGAGACCGAACTGCCGACATTCACCGCCGGCCGGACGCCCTTGAAGAACAATTCGGTTTCCAGAAAGATCTGGCCATCGGTGATCGAGATCACGTTGGTCGGGATATAGGCGGAGATGTCGCCGGCCTGGGTTTCGATAACCGGCAAGGCGGTGAGGCTGCCGCCGCCTTCGGCATCCGACATCTTGGCGGCGCGTTCCAGCAGGCGCGAATGCAGGTAGAACACGTCGCCCGGATAGGCTTCGCGGCCCGGCGGCCGGCGCAGCAGCAGCGACATCTGCCGGTAGGCGACCGCCTGCTTGGAAAGATCGTCGTAGAAAATCACCGCATGCATCGCGTTATCACGGAAATATTCGCCCATGGCGCAGCCGGTATAGGGGGCCAGGAACTGCATCGGCGCCGGGTCGGACGCGGTAGCGGCGACCACGATGCAGTATTGCAGCACGCCCTGTTCTTCGAGCGTACGCACGAACTGCGCGACGGTGGAGCGCTTCTGGCCAATCGCGACATAGATGCAATACAGCTTCTTGCTCTCATCGGTGCCGGCATTGGCGGTTTTCTGGTTGATGATGGTGTCGATGATGATGGCGGATTTTCCGGTCTACCGGTCGCCGATGATCAACTCGCGCTGGCCGCGGCCGATCGGGATCAGCGCGTCGATGGATTTGATGCCGGTTTGCACCGGTTCGGTGACCGATTGCCGGGCGATGATGCCGGGCGCCTTGGTCTCCACCGCCTTGCGCTCGGTGTACAGGATCGGACCCTTGCCATCGATCGGGTTGCCGAGCGCATCGACCACGCGGCCGAGCAGGCCCTTGCCGGTTGGCACGTCGACAATGCCGCCGGTGCGGTTGACGGTGTCGCCTTCGCGGATGAGGCGGTCATCGCCGAAGATCACCACGCCGACATTGTCGAGCTCAAGATTGAGCGCCATGCCTTTGACGCCGGCGCCGGGAAATTCCACCAGCTCGCCGGCCTGTACATTGGCAAGTCCGAAGATCCGGGCAATGCCGTCGCCGACACTGAGCACCTGGCCGGTTTCGGCGACATTGGCTTCGGTGTCGAAATTCGCGATCTGGCTTTTCAGAATCTCGGAGATTTCGGCTGGGCGGATCTCCATGTCAGGCGGCTCCCTTTAATGCGTACTGCAAACGTTGCAGGCGTGATTTCAGACTGGTGTCGTAGAGTTTTGGGCCAATTTTCAAGGTAAGGCCACCCAGTAACGAAGGATCGGCCGATTCAATCAGTCGGACGCTGCCATAGCCAGCCTGCGCCAGCCTGGCGTGCAGCTGGATGCGCTGCAGATCGCTGAGCGGCTGCGCGGAGGAAACGGTGGCCACCACCTCGCCGCGCTTGGCGGCGGCATAGGCGGCGAAACCGGCAATGAGCACCGGCAGGTCTTTCAGGCGGCGATTGGCGATGATGACGCCAACAAAATTCTGGATCAGCGCCGAAAAACCCTGGGATTTGAGGATCTGGCCGACCGGTCCGCCCACCTGCCGCGCGTCCAGAATACGGGTGTTGACCAGCCTGGAGAAGACCTCGCTCTCGCGGATGAGCTGGCCGAGTGTCGCCATCTGTTCGACGGTCTCATCCAAGGCGTTCTGTTCGTCGGCCAAGGCATAAAGGGCGGTTGCGTAACGGGCAGACAAGGGCGTTTCGCCGGTGTTGAACTTCTCTACCACTTATCCCACATCCCAGTTGGTGCAACCGACTCAAGTATTTCGCAAAGCTTACCGCTCCGCCAGTTAACGGCGGGGAGGTAACATAGGGCGTATCCAAGCGCAACGCGCCGAGGCCTGTTTTAGGCAACAAAGGAGGCGGTTCTTTTCTGGACCTAGTAGGCCGGGCAACACCCGCCCTACGAGGTCTCGGGGTCTTCCGCACCCTGCGTGCGAAAATCCCGGACCAACGCGCCATCCTCCCGATAGGCGTAGCAACTGTCGATGAGCTCGGTATTGATCCATTTTTTGCCCTTGGGCGCGGCGAGCTGCTGGAAGATCGTCATGGTCTGAAACGCGACGGTGGCGACCGGCTGCAGCAATTCTCGCAAATGCGTGCAGCCCTCGCCGCCGCCGAGCAACTGCATGGCGGCCTTGATGAACCCCTTGCCGATTTTCAGGCCCCGCAGCTTCTGATAGTTCGGCGCCACCAGGGCGCAGGCATCATACGGCGTGGCGTCCATAGCGGCGGCGCAATCGCGGATCACCATGTCCCTGTCCAGCGTCACCCGCAGCCACATATCATGCACCGGCGTGCCGGCTTCGAACGCGCCACTGCTTGCGCTGTAGGTTTTGACATCGGTGATATGGGCTTCGACTTCGATGAGGCCGTCTTCGCGCTCATAGCCGCGCAATTGAATATCCCGCAAATGCAACATCTTGCGCGGGCATGGTTTGGGAAGCAATTCTTATGTCCTAATCGTTCGAGGGATAGATGGCCATCAACCGTTTCTGCTGCATCCAGAGCGAAACCAGGCGAAACAGGCTGGTGGGCCGCAGGCCCCGCGCGCTGCGGATGGCGGCGCCGATCTTGAAGGACTCACCATAATGGAAGAACTGGGTGGCATAGGCTGCGCGCAGCGTCATCTGCTTGTCCCAGATATGGGTGGCCTCCGAACCGCTGCCGTTGATTTCGATGATTTTAAAATGCTTGCCGGCGCGCAGCTAATCGCGCGAGCGGTAGCGCGGATCGATCCGGCTGAAATCCCGATAGGCGACGGCGCGCGCAAGTGCATCAATCTGCGCG
>JAMFRY010000076.1 GCA_026225015.1 Alphaproteobacteria bacterium | reverse complement strand
CAAATATCACGGCGTGCAGAAATTCAACGTGATCACCGGCGAGCAGAAAAAGGATCCGCCTGGCGCGCCCACCTATACCAATGTGTTCGCCAAGGCGCTGATCGCGGAGGCCGAGGCGAACCCGAAAGTGGTGGCCATCACCGCCGCCATGCCGGGCGGCACCGGGCTGGACAAATTCGCACAGAAATTCCCCAGCCGCATGTTCGATGTCGGCATTGCCGAGCAGCATGCCGTGACCTTCGCCGCCGGCATGGCGACCGAAGGCATGGCGCCGTTCTGTGCGATCTACTCCACCTTCCTGCAGCGCGGCTATGACCAGCTGGTGCACGACGTGGTGCTGCAATCCCTGCCGGTGCGTTTCGCCATGGACCGGGCCGGCTTGGTCGGCGCCGATGGCGCGACCCATGCCGGGGCCTATGATCTGTGTTATCTGGGCGGCCTGCCGAATATCGTGATTATGGCGCCCTCCGATGAGGCGGAGTTGATGGATGCGGTGGCGACCGCCGCCGTCATCGACGACCGGCCGAGCGCTTTCCGTTATCCGCGCGGCGAGGGCTTGGGCGTGGTATTGCCGGCGCGCGGATCGGTTTGGGAAATCGGCAAGGGACGCGTGCTGCGGGAAGGCGTCAATGTCGCCATTCTGGCGCTTGGGACCCGCTTGCAGGATGCGCTGAAAGCCGCAGAGGAGCTTGCCGCCAAAGGGCTCTCCGCCACTGTGGCCGATGCCCGCTTCATGAAGCCGCTGGATACGGGGCTCATCACCCAGCTCGCGCGGCATCATGAGGTGCTGATCACCATCGAGGATGGGGCGGCTGGCGGTTTCGGCGCGGCGGTGGCGCATTACCTCGCATGGTCGGGCGCCTTCGATCACGGGCTGAAATTCCGGCCGATCACCTTCCCCGACCGGCTGATCGACCATAATGCGCCGGCGGTGCAGTTGGCGGATGCCGGGTTGACGGCAAGGCATATCGTGCAACATGCATTGGCTGCATTGGGCACCGGCGCCAGCCATGGACTCGTCGCAATTCCGGCACAGTGATCCAATATAGCGCCGCGATGAAAACATTTGGCACCACGGTTCGTTCCGCTTCATTCGCGTTCCTGCTGCTGGCCGCATTGCCGCTCGCACCGCCTTCGCGAGCAGCGGCAGTTCCGCCCGAGGCGGCGCCTATTTTGGCGCTGAATTCGGCGTTGATCGAAACGATGAAGGCGGGTTCCAGCAACGCCAGCTTCATGTCCCGTTACAACGCTTTGGACCCGGTGGTGGAATCCGTCTTCAACCTGCACGTCATTCTGCAGAATTCCGCCGGCTTTTTCTGGTCAACGCTGCCGGCGGCGCAGCAGCAGGAGTTGAGCAAGGTGTTCGAGCAGTTCACCGTTGCCAGCTACGTCAACGGATTCAACGGCTATGGCGGCCAGCAAATCCAGTTGCTGCCGGATGAACGCAGCATCGGCGACAAAAGGGTCGTGGAGTCCCAGATCGTCCCGACCGACGGCTCGGACCCGACGCGGCTGGATTATGTGATGGCGAATGGCGACAATGGCTGGCAGGTGACCGACGTGCTCCTGGACGGCACCATCAGCAAGGTTGCGATTCAGAACTCCGATTTCAGCTCGGAAGTTACCTCCGGGGATGCCTCGCAATTGATCAGCGCGCTCAAATCAAAGGTTGCGGCTCTATCCGGCGGCGCATTAAGTAACTGACCAAAATGACCGAGCGCCCGCCACATTGCCGATGTGATTCAAATTGATCCATGCCATTGCCTGGACGGCCGGAATTTTTGCGCTGATCGGCGTCGTTCAGCAATTTATCGGCACGCTGCTGGTGGCGCGGTTTATCGCAACGCCCGAGCCTTTGCCGCCAATCGTACCGCAGTGCTTCCCGCCAGTTTCGATCCTAAAGCCGCTTTGCGGAGTCGAGCCGCTCACCGAACTTGCGCTGGAATCCTTTTTTCTCATTGATTATCCGGATTATCAGCTGGTTTTTGGCGTGCAGAACGCGGGCGATCCGGTGCTTGAGATTCTGGACCGGCT
>JAMFRY010000075.1 GCA_026225015.1 Alphaproteobacteria bacterium | reverse complement strand
GAATGTTCGCGGGCGCGCCGGACGTAATCGACCAGCGCGGGCCGGTAGTCGGGATGCGCGCAGTTCTCGATGATCACCTTCGCGCGCTCCTTCGGCGACAGGCCGCGCAGGTCGGCCAGTCCCTGCTCGGTCACGAGCACCTGCACGTCCTGGGTAATGTGATCGACATGCGAGGCTTGCGGTACGATGGCGGAGATGGCACCGCCTTTGGCGGTCGAAGGTGTCATGAAGATCGAGACATAGGCGTTGCGGGCGAAATCGCCGGAACCGCCAATGCCGTTCTGCACGCGCGAGCCCATGATATGCGTTGAATTGACGTTGCCGTAGATGTCCGCCTCGATCAGCCCGTTCATGGCCAGGCAGCCCAGCCGGCGGATCAGCTCCGGATGGTTGCTGATCTCCTGCGGGCGCAGGATCATTTTTTTGGCAAAACGCCCCATATCTGCATTCAGCGCCGCCGCGGCGTCCGGGCTTAGCGAGAAGGAGGTTGCCGAGGCCATGCGCAACTTGCCGCTGTTCAGCAAATCCAGCATGCCGTCCTGAATCACCTCGGTATAGGCGGTCATGTTCTCGAACGGCGAATTCAGCAGCCCGGTAAGCACGGCATTGGCTATATTTCCGACCCCGGATTGCAAGGGCAGCAGCGAGGCGGGCAGGCGGCCTTTTGCCACCTCATGGCGGAAGAATTCGATCAGATGCCCGGCAATTGCCAGCGCTGCTTCATCCGGCGCCGCGAAAGGCAGGTTGCGGTCGGGGGAAGACGTTTCAACGATTGCGACGATTTTATCCGGATTGCAGCGGAGAAAAAACTCGCCGATGCGATCATCCGGGTGGATCAGCGGAATCGGCACCCGGTTTGGTGGCAGCGCGGTGCCGTAATAGATGTCGTGCATGCCCTCCAGCGCCGGATTCTGCCAGCTATTGACCTCCAGAATCACTTTCTCGGCGCGGTCTAGCCAGGTTTTGTTGTTGCCGACGGAGGAGCTTGGGATCAGCGCGCCATCCGCCGTGATGCCGGAGACCTCCACCAGCGCGGTGTCCAGCGGGCCCAGAAAACCCTGCCAGGCCATGGGCGCCACCTGGCTTAGATGCATATCGAAATACTCCATCTCGCCGCGGTTGATTTTCTCGCGCGCGATGGGGTCGGAATTATAGGGCAGGCGGAATTCGATGCCGTCGGCCCGCGCCAGCGCGCCGTCCAGCTCCGGCCCGGTGGAGGCGCCGGTCCAAACCCGCAGGCGGAATTTTTCTCCGGCAAGATGGGCCTTTTCCATCCGCCTGGCCAGGGCTTGCGGCACCGCTTTGGGATAGCCTGAGCCGGTAAAGCCGCTCATGCCCACGGTGCTGCCGGGGGTGATCAATTCCGCCGCCGCTTCGGCCGGCATCCGTTTTGCACGCAAGGCGGCGGATTTTATGCGGTTTTCTTTTGACAAGATTTTCCTCCATTGAACGCGTTTCTGCTGTATGATCGCGGCATCGGCCTTGATGTGAATCAACGCGGAGTAGGTCAGAAGCTGCGAAGCTTACTCGGTAGCCTAAAGAAGCTTGTACCAACTTCGATAAGGGAGACCCTCGACATGTCCGATGTTAACACAGATCCGTTTGGAGTGGCTAAAATCTCGAAAGACCTGCTCGCCGCGCAACAGAAGTTCCTGCCTTTCGGCAAGAGTTTCGAGCAGTTCAGCGAAGTGGCGCAGATCATCTCGGCGGCGCAGATGGCTTACGGCAAGGAGCTGATGCGTGCGAATGAGCTGTTATTCGGTGGCTTTATGCGGGCTTCGGCGCAGGCCGATAGCGATATCAGGCCGAGCGTCTCGGCCAAGAGGCCGGACCGCGCCGCCTGATGCGCGCGCCCCTCGCGCCGGCTCTGGCGGGGAAGTTCGACCTTAGCGGCAAGCACGGTTTGGTGCTGGGCATCGCCAACGAGCAAAGCATCGCGGCCGGCTGCGCGCGGGCCTTCGCGTGCCTTGGCGCGACGCTGGCCGCGACCTACCTGAACGAAAAGGCGAAACCCTATGTCGCCGCGGTGACGGATGCGTTGCCTTGCGACATTCTGCTCCCTTGCGACGTGCGCGAGTCCGGATCGCTGGAATCGGTATTCGCGGAAATCACGCGGCGTTGGGGCAAGCTGGATTTTTTTCTGCACGCCATCGCCTTCGCGCCGCGCGAGGATCTGCACGGCCGGGTGGTGGATAGCTCGGCGGCGGGGTTCGCCTCGGCCATGGATATCTCCTGCCATTCCTTTCTGCGCGCCGCCAAGCTCGCGGAGCCGCTGATGCAAAACGGCGGCACAATGCTCGCCGTGACATTTTACGGCTCTGAGCGCGTGGTGGCGCATTACAACCTCATGGGCCCGGTGAAAGCGGCGCTTGAGAGCAGTGTGCGTTACGCCGCGGCGGAGCTTGGCCCCAAGGGCATCCGCGTGCACGCGATTTCCCCCGGCCCGATCAAAACGCGCGCCGCAAGTGGGATCGAGCGCTTCGACGAGCTGCTGGCCCGTGCCGCCGCTGATGCGCCGGAACACCAGCTCGCAACCATCGAGGATGTCGGCGGGTTGGCCGCCTTCCTGGTCAGCGACGCCGCCCGAATGATTACCGGCACCGTCATTCCCGTGGACGGCGGTCAGCACCTGCTCGCCTGAAAATAACGGAGCACCCTCATGGATATGCCAACAGAATTGCTTGAAAATCGTACGTTTGGCGAGATCGCCATCGGGGATTCCGCGTCCGTTACAAAAACCGTTACGATTGACGATATCGCTTTGTTCTCGTTGATCTCGGGTGATGTGAACCCCGCGCATCTCGATGCCGATTATGCCGCCGGCAGTTTGTTCCATCATATCATCGCGCAGGGCGTGCTGACGGCGGGGCTAATCTCGGCCGTGCTCGGCACCAAACTGCCCGGACCTGGCACGATCTATCTCGGCCAGGAGTTGAAATTTCGCGCGCCGGTCAGCCCCGGTGATACCATCACCGCGACCGTTACGGTTACCGAACT
>JAMFRY010000074.1 GCA_026225015.1 Alphaproteobacteria bacterium | reverse complement strand
GATTCCTCTACCGGCGACGAGAAAATCCGCGTCGGCATGACGCTGCAGCCCGAACGCAACGCCCATCAGGCCGATTTTGAAACGGCTGAGCAGCGCACGGCATTGTTCCAGAAATTCGTCGATCGCGGGATGCGCGCAGAGATCGGCACGTCCAGCTATATCACCGGCCAGAAGGTCATTACCTTTACCATCGTTCCGGGCGCCAAGCCGGTGGCGCTTGCGCGGGAAGGCGATGCCTATGTGTTGCCGAGCCAGCCTTCCAATCTGGACAACACGCTTGCTTCGCTCTCCGATATCGCGGCCAAGCTCGACAAACTGCCGTTTCAACAAATCGGCGATAACCTCAATGCGCTGTTGAAAACAACCAACAGCACGCTGGGCGGCGCGCAGACCCGGCAGGCCATCGCCTCACTTAACCAATCGCTGAAGAGCCTGAACGTCACCCTTACGATGCTGAACGAGGATTACGGCAATGATTCGGATTTTCAGCATGATCTTGCGCAGTTGATGCAACAGGCTAACCAGGCCCTGGGCTCCATCACGCAGCTCTCCACCTATCTGGACCGGCATCCGAATGCGCTGCTGCTGGGACGGAGGGCGCAACCATGAGCCTGCAAAGGCGGCATCTCCTGCAAATCGCCCTAGCCGCCGCGCTGGATGGCTGCGCGACTGCGCCGCCGGCGCAGTATTTCCGCCTCGCCCCCGTTGCCGGCGTGGTGGAACAAACCCGGCAGGAATTGATTGAGGTGAGGGAGATCGGCGTCCCGGAATACCTCAACCAGAATGGCATCGCCAAGCCGAGCGGCCAATATCAGTTCGCCGCCTCCGCCAATGACCTCTGGGCGGAGCCACTCGGCCAGATGCTGCAATCTGTTCTGGCCCAAAATCTGGCCCAGCGCCTGCCGCAGGTGACCATCACCGCGAGCAGCGGAATGGTCGGCGCGCCAGCCGAACTGCTGGTGGAAATCAGTGTCCTGCGCTTCGATCCGGATGCAACCGGGCGCGTAGCCTTGATCGCGCAGGCGGCGCTGAAGCAGCAAGCGGATGACCGCTTCCTGTGGATCAGAACCCTGCAATCGAGCGCCATGCCCGCCGGCGAGGATGTTCCCGGCACGATGGCGGCGATGAGCACGCTCTGGGCCGGGCTGGCGGATGCGGTGGCGAACCAAATTGCGTTAGATCAAGGAGAGTAGGGCGGGCATCACCCGCCTTTTTCACCCGCCTTATTCACTGGCCTTTTTCACCGGGGAAAAAGGCGGGTGTTGCCCAACCCTACTAAAACCGGTCCAGATCCATCACCTTGCCCCATGCAGCTGCAAAGTCACTGGTAAACTTCGGCAACGAATCCGCGCAGGCATAGACCTCCGCCACCGCCCGCAATTGCGAATTGGAGCCGAAGATCAAATCTACGCTGGTCGCGGTCCATTTCTCGGCGCCGGTCTTGGCGTCACGCCCGGTATAAATACCCTCTTCGGCGGTCGCCTGCCACTTCGTACGCATGTCCAGCAGGTTGACGAAGAAGTCGTTGCTCAACGTCTCGGTCTTGTCCGTGAACACACCCAGTTTCGAGTGCCTGACATTCGCCCCCAGCACGCGCAAGCCCCCCACAAGCACCGTCAATTCCGGTGCGCTCAACGTCAACAGATGCGCTTTGTCTACCAACATCTCCGCTAACGGTCTTGGCAGGCCGGGTTTGGCGTAATTGCGGAAACCATCGGCCGCCGGCTCCAGCACCGCGAAGGATTCCACATCGGTCTGCTGCTCCGTGGCATCCGTCCGGCCCGGTTTGAATTTAACGCTCACCGTCTGACCGGATTTTCTCGCGGCCGTTTCCACCGCGGCATTGCCGCCCAGCACGATGACATCGGCAAGCGAAACCTTTTTGCCACCGCTCAAGGACGCGTTGAATTCAGCCTGCACTTGCTGCAGCTTCGTCAGCACTTTGGCGAGTTCCGCCGGCTGGTTCACCTCCCAATCCTTTTGCGGCGCCAGGCGAATGCGCGCGCCGTTCGCGCCGCCGCGTTTATCGGTGCCGCGGAAGCTGGACGCTGCCGCCCAGGCGGTCGTCACCAGTTGCGAGATCGTCAAGCCGGACGCCAGTATCTTGGCTTTCAGCCCGGCGATGTCCGTCTCGCCGATGAGCGGATGATCGACTGCCGGCACCGGGTCCTGCCAGAGCTGCGGTTCGGGTACTTCCGGCCCCAGCAGGCGCGAATGTGGCCCCATATCGCGATGCACGAGCTTGTACCAGGCTTTCGCAAAAGCCTCCGCAAACTGCTCGGGATGCTTATGGAAACGCTTCGAGATCGGCCCATAGATCGGGTCCAGGCGAAGCGCCAGATCGGTGGTGAGCATGGTGGGGGCGTGGCGCTTCGCGGGGTCGTAAGCGTCCGGCACCGTATCTGCGCCGGCGCCGCCCTGGGGCACCCATTGCCAGGCGCCGGCCGGGCTCTTGCTCAGCTCCCATTCAAAGCCGAAGAGGTTGTCGAAGAACCCGTTGCCCCATTGGGTCGGCGTGGCGGTCCAGATACCTTCCAATCCGCTGGTGATCGCATCGGCGCCCACGCCAGTGCCGAAGCTGTTGCGCCAGCCCAGCCCTTGCGCCTCGATTGGCGCCGCTTCCGGCTCCGGGCCGACATATCTGCCGGGGTCGGCCGCGCCATGGGTCTTGCCGAAGGTATGGCCGCCGGCGATCAGCGCCACCGTCTCCTCGTCATTCATCGCCATGCGGGCGAAGGTTTCGCGAATGTCGCGGGCCGAGGCCAGCGGGTCCGGCTGGCCATCGGGGCCTTCCGGATTCACGTAAATCAGCCCCATCTGCACCGCACCCAGCGGGTTATCGAGCTGCCGCTCGCCCTTATAGCGGTCATTGCCGAGCCAGGTGTTTTCCGGCCCCCAATCCACATCCTCCTCGGGTTCCCAATAATCCTCACGTCCGCCGCCGTAACCGAAGGTTTTGAGCCCCATCGATTCCAGCGCGCAATTGCCAGTGAGAACCAGCAGATCGGCCCAGGAGAGCTTGCTTCCATATTTCTGCTTGATCGGCCAGAGCAGCCGCCGCGCCTTGTCCAGGCTGGCGTTATCGGGCCAGCTATTCAACGGCGCAAAGCGCTGGGTACCGCCGGCGGCGCCGCCGCGGCCATCGCCGATCCGGTAGGTGCCGGCGCTGTGCCAGGCCATGCGGATGAAAAACGGCCCGTAATGGCCGAAATCCGCCGGCCACCATTCCTGCGAATCGGTCATCAGGGCGTATAAATCCTGCTTCACCACCTTGAGGTCGAGGGTCTTGAACGCCTCCGCATAGTTGAAATCCTCACCATAAGGATTCGATCGTGGCGAATGTTGGTGGAGAAGTTTGACGCTGAGCTGATTCGGCCACCACTGCTCATTCGACATCTTCAAAACTGTGGTGGTCTTTTTTTGGCCCCCATGATCAACCGGGCATTTGCTGTCACCGTCCATGTCTCTGCATTCCTTTCCTGGATTTTATGCCGGCCAACGCTAAAAGCCGGGCAAGTTGATAAGACCGACTAACGCCTCATAGGTAAAATTGATTTTATGGATAAGATTGATCGATAAAACCTATCAGCATTCCCTCCAAGCGGATAAGGGTTTTCCGTTGGGATTGACTTGAGGTCGCGGCTCATTATTCTGCCGCCATGGTCAACCGCCGCGCCAGCTTCGTTTGGTATAACTTTACGCAGTCAAATCTGACGGCGGAAAGAGCGCGCGCGATTTAAACCACGCAACCAACTCTCTCTCAACCGTCAGCCTTGCTGGCGGTTTTTTTATGCCAGCA
Source organism: Alphaproteobacteria bacterium (assembly GCA_026225015.1). Taxonomy (GTDB): domain Bacteria; phylum Pseudomonadota; class Alphaproteobacteria; order Acetobacterales; family Acetobacteraceae; genus Acidocella. The sequence goes on along the minus strand of JAMFRY010000074.1, from coordinate 1,255 downwards.
AGGCGAGCCAAGGATTATCGCCATGCCGGATGGACTGCAAGATATACGCCTTCGAGAAATGCGCCCGTTGGATACCCCGCTGCAAATCCGGCGGGAACATCCGGTGCCGGATCAGGCCGCCGCGACCGTGCGTCGCGCGCGCCGGGCGGTGCATGATATTCTCCATGGCCATGACGACCGCCTGCTGGTGATCACCGGCCCATGCTCGATCCATGACGCCGAAGCCGCGATGGACTATGCAAAACTTCTGGCAGCGGAACGGCGGCGACATGCGGACAGCCTGGAAATTATCATGCGGGTGTATTTCGAGAAGCCGCGCAGCACGATCGGCTGGAAGGGGCTCATCAATGATCCGTTTCTGGATGGGAGTTTCGCCATCAATCAGGGCCTGCGTCTGGCGCGCGAACTGCTCGTGGGGATCAACCTTCTGGGCCTGCCGGCGGGCTGCGAGTTCCTGGATAGCATGAGCCCGCAATATATCGCGGACCTGGTGAGTTGGGGGGCAATCGGCGCCCGTACAACCGAAAGCCAGGTGCATCGCGAACTCGCCTCGGGCCTATCCTGCGCGGTGGGATTCAAGAACGCCACGAATGGCGATGTATCGGTCGCGGCGGACGCCATGCAAGCGGCGATGTCAGCGCACCATTTTCTGGCGATCACCGAGCACGGCGAGGCAGCCATTGCGGCCACCACGGGCAACGAGGATTGCCATGTCATCCTGCGCGGCGGCGCCAGGCCGAATTACGACGCCGTCAGCGTGAGAGAGGCAAGCGCCCAAATGCAGCGCCGCGGTCTGCCGCCGCGCATCATGATCGATGCCAGCCACGCCAATAGCGGCAAAGACCCGGAACGCCAGCCTTTGGTCATCGCCGATATCGCCGGACAGCTTGCGCTGGGCGATCGCCAGATTATCGGCGTGATGATTGAAAGCAATCTCGTGGGCGGAAGGCAGGATTTGGCAGCAGGCCGGGCGCCGGTTTACGGGCAAAGCATTACCGATGGCTGCCTCGGCTGGGATGAATCAGCGCGGACGCTGCAGCGATTGGCAGACGCGGTGCGTAGCCGGCGGAAGAATTCGGATACTAGAGGCCTTTGCGATTGACTCATCGTCAGCACAACCACGTCATGCCCGGCGAAGGCCGGGCATCCACGATTTTTTTCGTTACGGCGCCTGGATCAAGAGGTAGCCCAACCTTTTCGTTCTTGGGTTGATCGCAGATAAGTCGTGGATGCCCGGCCTTCGCCGGGCATGACG
>JAMFRY010000073.1 GCA_026225015.1 Alphaproteobacteria bacterium | reverse complement strand
GTGATGCAGAAATCCACCGCTGCGCAGGGCGTGCAGACGATCATTCATGGCCGTCAGGCAGCGCTCGAGGCCGATGCGGAAAAGGCCCGGGCAAGGATCCAGGCCGAGCAGCAGGCGATTGCGGCGCAGCGGTCGAAGCTGACAGACGCGCAGCTTGAAGCCAAGGAGCAGGCGCTGCAAAACGAAATCGCCGAGACCCAGACGAAATTCCAGGCCCGCAACCAGGCCATTCAGAACTCCGGTCAGGCCGCTCTCGGGCAGATCGAGGCCACGCTGATCGCGGTGATCCGCCAGCAGGCCCAGGCGCGAGGCATGAACCTGATTCTGCATCGCGAGCAGGTGGCTTTGAACATCAGCGCCTTCGACATCACCTCCGATGTCGCCGCCCAGCTCAATAAATTGCTGCCTTCCGTCAAGGTGCCGCCCAGCGTGGTGACGCCCGGCATTCTGGCCAATGTAGCGGCCCAAGGGGCCGGGCAGGGGGGCGCCGGCCAAGGCGATGGTCAGGATCAGGGCGACGGCCAATAGGCGCTGGATGAACACGCGGCATGAACACCATGGCAAGCTCCGAGGATGCGGCAGCGCCTGCCTTGGCAAAACCCGGTGATTCGCGGTTTTTCAAGCGCACCGGACCGCATCGTTTAAGCGTCATCGCCAAGGCCGCGAATGCCGTGCTGGCCGGCCAGGCCGCAAGCGGGGGCCAGGACCGGCTGATAAGCGGCGTGGCGCCATTGCAAACGGCCGGGCCGGAGGATGTCAGCTTCCTGGATAACCGCCGCTATGCCCGGGCGCTGGATGGCACCCGGGCCGGCGCGGTGATCGTGCATCCGGATTTCCTGCGCCGCGTACCGGCAACGGCGGTGGCGATCGTAACGTCGGAGCCTTATCTCGGCTGGGCCAGGGTTACGGCGCTGTTTCATCCGCCGGTCGAGGCAAATCCCGGCATCCATGCCAGCGCCATCGTGGAAGGCAGCGCGGTCATCGGTCCCGGCGCGGAAATCGCTGCCGGCGCGGTTATCGGCGGCGGCGCCATTATCGGGCAGGGCAGCATTATCGGACCGCTCGCGGTGATCGGCGAGGGCGTGGTGGTGGGACGGTTTTGCCGGATTCACGCCCATGTCACGCTGTCGCATGCCGTGCTTGGCGATCATGTGGTGATCTATCCCGGCGCGCGGATCGGCCAGGATGGCTTCGGCTTTGCCATCACTCAAACCGTTTTTGTCCCGGTCCCGCAGCTGGGACGCGTGATTATCGGCGATGGTGCGGAAATCGGCGCCAATTGCACGATCGATCGCGGCTCGGCGCAGGATACGGTAATCGGAGCCGGCGTTCACATCGACAATCTGGTGCAGATCGGGCATAATGTGCAGATCGGCAACGGGACCGTGATCGTGGCGCAGGCGGGAATTTCCGGTTCGACGATCATCGGCGAACAGGTTATGATCGCCGCCCAAGCCGGGCTTACCGGGCACCTCAATATCGGCAAGCGGGCGCGAATCGGCGCGCAATCGGGCGTCATGGCGGATGTGGCTGCCGGCGCCGAAGTGCTCGGCTCGCCGGCGCAGCCATCGAAGCTGTATCTCCGGGAAGTGGTGACGCTCCGGAAACTGGCGCAAGCGGGGCGTAAATCTGCGAAAAAGGACACGGCGGAATAACCGAGATGGACGATACATTCGACACGCACAGCTCCGCAGCGCGGGCGACCGAAGCGCCGGCCCCGGAAGCGCCCGACTTGGGAACACCCGACTTGGGAACACCTGACTTGGGAACACCCGACTCGGGAGCACCGGGCCAGCTTCCGCCGATCGACATCGAGGTCATCGAAGCCAGCCAGCTGATGACCATGCTCCCGCATCGCTACCCGTTTCTGCTGGTTGACCGGCTGGTCGAGGTGCGGCGGGGCCATTCCGCAATCGGCATCAAGAACGTGACGGTGAACGAGAACTTCTTTCTCGGGCATTTCCCTGGCCACCCGATCATGCCGGGCGTGCTGATCGTCGAGAGCATGGCGCAGACGGCAGCCGCTTTGGTGATCGAGACCCTGGCCCCCGGCACGGCGATACCGATCGTCTATTTCATGTCGATCGACTATGCCAAATTTCGTCGGCCGGTGCTTCCCGGTGACCAGCTGCGTATCCATGTCGTCAAAAGTCGCCAGCGCGGCACGGTCTGGCGTTTCGATGGGCAGGCCAAGGTTAACGGTGTGCTGGTGGCGGAAGCCAGTTTCACCGCCATGATCAAGGACGAGCAGGGCAACGCGGGAGCGCCAGACGGAACGCCGCCCAACGGCGCGCAGGTGGCCGGATGATCCACCCATCTTCCATCATCGATCCCGGCGCCAGGTTGGGCGAAGGCGTGAAAATCGGCCCGTTCTGCACCATCGGCCGCGATGTGGTGCTGGAGAACGATGTCGAGCTGGTCTCGCATGTCGCGATCGACGGCCATACCCGGGTCGAGACCGGCGCGAAAATCTTCCCTTTCGCGACCATCGGCCTGGCGCCGCAGGATTTGAAATATAAAGGCGAGCCGACGCAAACCATCATCGGTGCGCGGACGGTCATTCGGGAGCATTGTTCGATCCATCGCGGCACGTTCACCGGCAGCGCGATCACCCGCATCGGTGCGGATTGCCTGCTGATGGCGGTGGTGCATGTCGCCCATGACTGCGAGGTCGGCGACAACGTCATCATGTCCAATAACGTGGTGCTGGGCGGCCATGTCTCGGTAGGCGATCGCGCGGTGATCGGCGGTTCAGCCGCCGTGCTGCAATTCGTGCGCATCGGCGCCGGCGCCTTTGTCGGCGGCGTTACCGGCGTCACGGCCGATGTTGTGCCCTATGCCTCCGTGTTCGGGCCGCGGGCGCGGCTGGTCGGCCTCAATATCGTTGGTCTGCGCCGGCGGGGATTGGATAGAGCCGGGCTGCACGAGGTTCGCCAGGCCTATAAATTCATCTTCGCCGGACCCGGCCTGTTTGCCGAACGCGTCGCGGCGGCTGCGGAACGATTCGCCGGGAACCGCTATGTCGGTGAAATGCTGGCCTTCATCGCCACCCCCAGCCGGCATGGGCTGATCACCACGCTGTCGCGCGCCACGGGTGAAGACGAAGATTGAAGCAGTGGGGGGCTGAAGCGATGGGGGCTGAACCCATGGCCGGTCCTTTGGGCATCATCGCCGGAGGCGGCAATCTGCCCGGCCTCGTCGCCGCTTCCGCACGGGCCCAGGGGCGGGATGTGTACATCGTGGCGATCGATGGCTTCGCCGAACCCCAGGTGGTGGCGCCGTTTGCGCATCGCTTCTTTCGCTTGGGCGCCATCGGCGCCATCCGTAACACGTTGCGCCAAAACGGCTGCGCCGATGTGGTGATGATCGGGCCGGTCAAGCGCCCTTCCTTGCTGGCGCTAAGGCCGGATGCGGAGGGCGCCAAACTGCTCGCCAGGATCGGCCGCGCCGCGTTCGCCGGAGATGACGGGCTGCTGGCCGCCATTATCCGGGTGCTGAGCGAGGATGGGTTCAGGGTGCTGGGCGCGCATGACATCCTGGCCGATATGCTGGGTCCCGCCGGTCTGCTCACGCGCCACGCTCCGGATGAAGCCGCCATGGCGGATGTGGAGCGCGGCGTGGCGGTGCTGAAAATCGCCGGGGCCGCCGATATCGGCCAGGCCTGCGTGGTGCAGCAGGGCATCGTGCTGGCCATGGAGGCGGTGGAGGGCACCGACGCCATGCTCGCACGCATTCCCGCTTTGGCGCGGCCAGGGCCGGGCGGGGTTCTGGTGAAGCTGGCCAAGCCGGGGCAGGACCGGCGCGCAGATCTGCCCACGCTCGGCGAGGAGACCATCAGAAATGTCAGTATGGCCGGCCTGCGGGGTATCGCATTCGAGGCCGGCGGTACTATCTTGTCCAGCAGGCCGGCAATGGTCGCGGCCGCCGACGCGGCGGGGCTGTTCGTGATCGGGATTGGTATATGAACGCAAGCGAAACGGGGATGGCATGGCTGAGAAATTTACCTATCTGCACACCATGCTGCGCGTGAAAAACCTCGAAAGCAGCGTGAATTTCTATACCGGATTGCTGGGCATGAAGGAGCTGCGGCGAACAGAAGTGGCGGAGGGCAAGTACAGCTTGGCGTTCATTGGCTATGGCGGGGAAGAATCCCATACCGTCCTCGAACTCACCTATAATTGGGGCAAGGATGACGGCTATGAGCTGGGGACCGCTTTTGGCCATCTTGCCCTTGGCGTGCCGGATATTCATGCAAGCTGCGATGCGCTGCGCAAATCCGGGGTCAAAATCACGCGCGAACCGGGGCCAGTCAAATTCGGGACAACGGTTATCGCCTTCATCGAAGATCCGGATGGCTACAAGATCGAGCTGATCGAGCGCAAAGCGTCGTAACATAAGGTTGAGGGCATGCGCGCATGAGACTCGATGAAACGCCCTCAGAAATGCCGCCGCCGATGCGTTGGTCCTTCCGGGCGTTTCTGGCCGGACTCGCGCTGGCCGAGCGTATCGCGCCCGAGAAACTGCTGCCGGATCTTTCGGCGGATGCGCTGATCGCAAAGGCCGCCGTGCCGGTTAGCGCCGGCGCGCAGGAAGGGCTGCGGCAGCTCACCGCCTCGCTGGCCAAGGATAGCCGGCTTACCATGTTCGGCCGGCTATCGGTGCAATGGGATTTGATCCGGCTGATGCGCAATGCCGCCAAAGTGGAGCAGGCGGTTGCCGTGAATGCAGCCATCGGCGCCAGCCCGGTGACGGCGCCGATATTCGTTCTTGGCCTGCCGCGCAGCGGCACCACCTTTCTGCACGGCCTGCTGGCCTTTGATCCCGATAATCTGGTGCCGCGCGCCTGGCAGACCATCTATCCCCAGCCGCGCCATGCCGATTTCGATCCAAGCCGCGACGGGCGCGCCAAAATCGTCAACCGGCAGTTTCAATTCTTCGGCGGCATTTCGCCGGAATTTCCGCAATTGCATCCGATCGACGCGGATGGTCCGCAGGAATGCAGCGAGATCACCTCGCATGTATTCCAGAGCCTGCGCTTCGACACCACCTTCCGCGTGCCCGATTACCAAGCCTGGATCGACGCCAGGGGCCATGACGCGGCCTTCGCGTTTCATCGTAAATTCCTACAGGTTTTGCAACATGGAGCGGCCGGCAACCGCTGGGTGCTGAAATGTCCGGATCACTCTTTTTGTTTGGATGCGATCCTGAAAATCTATCCGGATGCGCGCTTCGTGGTGGTGCATCGCGATCCGTTGCGGGTCTTCGCTTCGGTCGCGCATTTGACCGAGGTGCTGCGGCGGCCGTTTCTGAAGAATATCGATCCGCTCGAAATTGGCGCGCAGGTAACCGAACGCTGGATCGAAGGCGCCCAACGCCTGGTGCAATTCGATCAGCGCGCCGATATTGATTCCGGCCGCAAGATTCACATCCATTATGATGCGCTCGCCGCCGCGCCGATGGCGGCAATCGCGCGGATTTACGCGCATTTCGATCTGCCATTTTCCGCCGCATTGGGGCAGGCCATCAGCGCCAGGCTGGAGGCCAGGCCGGCCGGCGGTTATGGCGGCCAACGCCGTTACGGGCTCGATCGTTTCGGCATCAATCCGCAACGCCTCGCCCCGCATTTCTCGGCCTATCTCG
>JAMFRY010000072.1 GCA_026225015.1 Alphaproteobacteria bacterium | reverse complement strand
GGTGCGGATGCGCGCCAGCAACTCGCCCAACGCGAAGGGTTTTTCGACATAATCATCGGCGCCGGCATCCAGCGCCTGGATTTTTTCGGCCTCGCGGTCGCGCGCCGAGAGAATGATGATGGGAATGGCGGTGAATTCGCGCAGTTTTATCAGCACCTCCTGTCCATCCATATCCGGCAGGCCGAGATCGAGCAGGATGGCGTCCGGGGCGCGGGAGGCAGCCAAGCGCAGGGCTTCATCGCCACGCTCGGCGCGCAAAGGCAGGTAATTGGCGGCAGTGAGCGCAGGCGTAAGGAATCGGTGAATTTGCGGCTCGTCATCCACCACCAGAATCGTGCCCAAACTTGGGCTCACGCGGCGGGCAATTCGACGGTGACCACCGTGCCAGGCGCGCCGTCCGCGGGCAGATCCAAACGCGGGCTTGCGGCGCGGATCGTTCCGTCCATGGCCTCGGTAAAGGCCTTGGCGATCGCCAGGCCAAGCCCGGTGCCCGGCGCGACACGATCGCCACGCTTGGCGCGAAAGAAACTGTCGAAGATATGCGGCACGTCAGCAGCCGGAATGCCAACCCCTTCATCGGCGATCGCGATGGCGACCCTGCCGGCATTGCGCCGGGCGGTGATGGTGATGCGGCTGCCCTCCGGCGCATATTTCACTGCATTGTCCAGAATATTCACGAGGACCTGCTCCAGAAGTGCCGGATCGGCCAGGACCAGGGTTGCGTCACGGGCGATGTTGACGCCGGCGGCCATGGCGCCGGGGATACGAGCGATGGCCGCCTCGATGATATCGGCCAGTGATAGTTTCTGTCGCCTTGGGTTGACCTCGCCGGTTTCCACCCGCGCCATTTCCATGATGTTCGCCAGGAACTTGGTCATGCGCTCGGTATCCTGAGTGATGCTGGCCAGCAGGTCGGCGCGGGTTGCAGCATCCAGCGCCTCGCCGGACTGCGCCAGCGTTTCGGCGGCGCCGCGAATCGCGGTGAGCGGGGTGCGCAGATCATGCGAGAGCGAGGAGAGCAAAGCGGTATGCAGCTTCTGGCTATCCTCCTTCGCCTCGGTCTGTGCAGTGCTGATGGTCAGGCGCACCCGCTCCAGCGCCATGGCGGATTGATCGGCCAGCGCGCCCAAAGTCTGGCTCAACGGCGCGGAGGGGGGTCCGTTCGGTCTGGCGCCCAGAATGCCGATGGGCGTGCCATTGACGCGCAACGGAATGAACCGCCAGGGCACGGAGGGCAACGTAGCCGTGCCGATACCGGTTTCGATATTGTTCCTGAACGACCAGTCGGCGGCGGCAAGTGCTGCTTCGTCCAGCACCGCACCCGGCGGTTCGGTAACGGGGGATTGCAGGATTTGATTTTCGGCCAATAGCGCGGCGCCGCCGGTGGTCATGGCGGCGGCCTCGGCGGCGGTGTCGCGCAGCAGGTCCGATTGCGTCGCGGCACGGGAGAAACGCTGGCCGAACAGCGAGATGCGGCGCAATGCTTCGATGCGGGCGCTGGCGTTTTCCGCCTCCACCCGCACCCGGCCGGCCAGGGTGCCGGTGATGACGCCGGTGATCAGGAACACCGCCAGCGCCACCACATCGCGCGGGTCCGATACGGAGAAGGTGTAAATTGGCGGCAGAAAAAAGAAGTTCCAGCACAAAAAGCCGGCGATCGCCGCGGCCAGGCCGGCGGCGCGGCCATAGCGGCTGGCGGCGCCAACGATGATGGCGGTGAAGATCAGCCCCATCGCCTCCTGCGGGATAGCGCCGCGAAATTCCATGCCGGCCAAAGTCACCGCGGCCATGATTGCGGCGATGACGCCGTAAGGCTGCCAGGCGCGGTCTTGCCTGGGCACCTTGACACGGGCGGCCGGTGAAGCGGGATACGGCACGAAATGCAGCGTGAAGGCGGCGGCCTTGCGGGTGAGCTGCTCGCCCATGCTGCGGCCGAGCCGCAATCGCCAGCGGCGCGCGGTGCTCCGGCCGATGACGATATGGGAAATGTTCTGCTCTGCCGCGATATTCAGCACGGCGGTGATGGTATCGGATGTGGTTGTGGTGGCGACAGTGCCGCCGAGTTGCACCGCCAGGTCCAATGCATGCTGCACATTGGCATTGTCATCGGCGCGTTCGACATGGAAGGCGACCAGCGGCGCCCGCAGGGCGTCGGCCAGGCGGGCGGCGTGGCGGACGACATTATCGGCCGAGGCGTCCGGCCCGACCAGCGCCAGCACGCGCTCGCTCGCCGGCCAGGGGCCCGGAATCGCCTGCGCCCGCATATAGGTAGTGACATCCTTATCGACCCTTTGCGCGACCCGGCGCAGCGCCATCTCGCGCAGCGCGCCGAGATTGCCTTCGCGGAAAAACCCGCCCAGAGCGCGGCTGGCGACATCCTGGCGGTAGATCTTGCCCTCAGTGAGCCGGCCG
>JAMFRY010000071.1 GCA_026225015.1 Alphaproteobacteria bacterium | reverse complement strand
GCATCACGCCGAAATCTTCTGTGCCATTCGTATCCTCCCGGACAATCCCGGGCGATCCGCCCTCGATCTTCTGGATCACGGGCAGCACGCGCGGCGGCAAACCCAGGGTTGCGGCGACGACCAGCATGCATTTCAGATATGGAATCATTCCGCTCCAAGCCGCTCCCCTGCGCCGGTTTCATCCGCCGCTGCCTGATGGTATAGCCGCGCCAGCATCGGAGCGTAATACAGGGTCATGAATATCGTAAAGTCGTTACGAAAAATAAGCAAAATTTCCATAACCGCGGACCGGCAGGCCGGCTTCACGCTGCTGGAGCTGCTGGTGGTGATCGTGATTCTCGGCCTGCTGATCGGCCTCGTGGCGCCGGCGGTGCTGCGCCAGCTTGGCAATGCCAAGGTCTCGATCGCCAAACAGTCGGTGGCGCAGATCGCCTCGGTTCTCGATCTCTACAAGCTCGACGCCGGCAGCTATCCCAGCACGCAAGACGGCCTGCAAGCGCTGATCGCCAAGCCCGACGATGTGGACAACTGGGCGGGCCCGTATCTGAAAAGCGCCAAGCAGCCATTGGACCCGTGGGGCCATCCGTATCTTTATCAGCAGCCTTCGACGCGCCCGGGGCTTGGTTACGATCTCTGCTCGCTGGGCAGCGATGACAAGCCTGGACAGCCCGGCAGCCCCGGACTGATCTGCAATCAATAACCATCTGTTAGCGATAGAACCTGAAAGGGCGCCCCTCCCCCAGCGCCGCCGAGGCTGACAATGGCCTGGCGGTGCATGTCGAGCTTGCCGGTCATTCCGGCCTCGGCGGTGATCATAACGACCGGGGCGGTTCCGGTATAGACGCTGGTATCCAGCCCGGCCTGGCCGGATAGGGCCAATGCGCGGCGCACGACTGCGTCCGCCAGCTTGGGGTCCGGGTCGCCGGTTTGAAAAAGGCTCATTTCCGGCAAAGCGCGGGCCAGCAAAGGCGGGGGCATGCCGATCACCGCTTCCAGCTCACTGAGATCGGCGAAGCCATGGCCGGGCGGCGCGAAGGCGAGCCCGGCGCGCTTGTAATCGGCCTGGATGGCTTGCGCGGCGTTGGCGGAGGACGCTGTGCTACGCCAATCGATGATGGCGTTTGCCAAGGTGTTTGCCTGTGCCGGGGCGGTGCCGACGGCCTGGAAGAAGCCGGTCAGCAATGCGGTTGAGGCGAGGTTGGGATTGATCTTGCCGCCGAGGCTGATCACCCGCACCGACACGGCGATGCCGTCGCTGCTCAGCAGATGCTGGCTGCCGTCGGGTTGCCACTGGCCGTTGCCGGCTGCCGATAGATGAAATATCGCCGCGTAAATCGCGCCATCCGCGCCGGCCTGGGCCTGTGCCGCTGCGCGCAGATTGCCCGCCAGCGCGACCGCATTGCGGCCGGCGGCAAGGATCTGCGCGCCCATCAGGCTCAGCAGGACGAGACTCCACAACACGATCAGCAAGGCGAAGCCGCGATCACGCGGCCTGCGCTCAGGGCCCCGGGCTATTATTGGCGACATTGTCCGTAGGAGCGTTAAGGAATTGCGGGCGCAGCATGGTGACGCCGCCATCGGGTCGCAGCAGCGCGACGCTGCCCGCGGTGATCGCCTGCAGCCGGTATGCGCCAACCTCGCCGCCAGGGCCGGCCAGAAGCGGCTTTTCGCCGGGCTCGGAGAAAATCGCACGGCGATTGCCCGCGGCAATGACGATGGCGGTCAAACGCGGCAGCGGCTGCACGGCATTGCTATCGGCCACAGCCGGGGGCCGGCGATCCTGGCTGAAAATCGGCCGTGCCAGAATTGTTTGCGCCCGTTGGCCGATGGCAGCGTCCGCGGCGGCATCCCGCCCCGCTTCGGGGATAACCGGCGGCTGGCGCAAGTGAGGCGCCGCCGTTCCCGGCAGGGACCATTCGGCGGCCAGCAGCAATGTCAGCGCGGCGGCCAATGCTGCCAAGGGGACCCAAGGACGGCTGGCCCAAGGATGGCGGATGGTCATGCGCCGCCCGCGCGAAAGCCGATGACCGTGAAATTCGCCTCGATCGAAGCGGCCTGGCCGCTGCCTATGATCGTGGTGTTATCGAGGCTGAGCGTGTTGACGATCATTCGCGGGCGGGCGGCGCCGATGGCCTGGAGCAAAGCGATGAGCACCGGCCAACTGGCCGTCAGGCTGACTTGCATGCCGATGCGCCGCAGCGTGCCGGTCGGTTGGGCTGGCAGCGATGCGGCACTGTCGAGGCTGGTCCCGGCATTGGCCGCCAGAGTTTGCAGCGCCGACTGCAAATTGGCGCCGGCGACCGCATCACTATTGCCCGGCAGCAGAAGCTGCGCGCTGGCATCCTGCAGGCCGGCTTCCTGCACCGCGCTTCGCAAAGCGGGAATTTCCTGGCCCAATGCCGTCATGCGGGCGGCGATTGCCTGTTGCTGTGCGAGGTTGGCGGCGCGGGCCTGGTACCAGCCGATGATGGGCGCTGCGATGGCGAGCCAAAGCAAAATAGCCCCGGCCAGGGTAATCGCCAGGGCGGTCAACTGACCCTGGCGGCCTTCCGGCAAAATGATGCCCCCGGCCATCATTTTGTGATGGAAGCCTGCAGCGAAAACTGGTCGAATTTGCCATCCGCCGTGCGAGTCACCGGCGCGGTGAAGCTTGGGTCACGCAAGCCAGGCGCGGCGGAGAGCCGGCCGATCAGGGCGGCAGCGTCGGCGGATTG
>JAMFRY010000070.1 GCA_026225015.1 Alphaproteobacteria bacterium | reverse complement strand
GGCGCCGGAAAGGCATCGGTGGGGCAGGCGGTGATGCAGGCCCGGCAACTGCCGCAATGATCCTCCTCCGGCGCGTCGGGGACAAACGTGAGCGTGGTTAAAATCTCCCCCAGCAACAGCCAGGAGCCATGGCGGCGCGAAACCAGATTGGTATGCTTGCCCTGCCATCCCAGCCCCGCCTGGGCGGCCAAAGGCTTTTCCATCACCGGCGCGGTATCAACAAAGACTTTTACGCCGGCCTGCCGTGCGGCGATGAACTGGGCAAGATGCTTCAGCCTGCCCTTGATAATGTCATGATAATCGCGATTGCGGGCATAGACGGAGATATTTCCCGCATCCGGCCGGCCAAGTGTGGCCAGCGGATCGCCCTGCGGCGCGTAGGAAAGCCCGAGCGAAATGACGCTCACCGCCTCCGGCCAAAGCTGTTGCGGATCGGCGCGCTGGTCCGCGCGGGTTGCCATCCATTCCATGCTGCCGTGATGTTTCGCCGCAAGGTAGGTTTGCAGCCTTTCGCGGTTTCCTGGATCAAGCCGCGCGGCGGTGAAACCGATCGCGTCGAAGCCGAGTGCATTTGCACGGGCAATAATGGCGGGTTTTAGTGTCAAGTTTGCGTCGGGCGGCCAAACCGCATCATCCCCGCAACCGCGCCAGCGTAGCGGTGGTTGAATGTCCCGGCAGCAGTTCCGCCAACGCGACCCGCCCGCCCCAGTTTTGCACTTCCCTGCCGCCGACCACTTGCTCAACCGTATAATCCGCGCCTTTTACCAGCAGATCCGGCTTGATCTGCTTCAAAATTTCAAGCGGGGTGTCATCCTCGAACATGCACACCAGATCGACGCTGGCCAGCGAAGCCAGCACCGCCGCGCGCGCCGCTTCCTGCTGTGCCGGACGGGACGGGCCTTTCAGACGTTTCACCGAAATATCGCTGTTTATCCCCACGATCAGCCGGTCGCACATCGCCCGGCATTGTTCCAGCAGATGCACGTGGCCAGGATGCAGCAGATCGAAGCAGCCATTGGTGAAACCCACTTTATAGCCGCGCGCGCGCCAGCGCTCCGCTGCTTCCGCCGCCGCGGCAACGGTGACAACCTTGCGCAACGCCCCCGTGACTGGGGTGAGATGAAATAGCAGATCGCTCTGCCGGGCAACGGCGGTGCCGACTTTGCCGACCACGATCCCGGCCGCGATATTGGCCAGCCGCGCCGCATCATGCAGCGGAATATTCACCGCCAGCGCCGCCGCAAGCGTGGCGACCACTGTATCGCCGGCGCCCGAAACATCGAAAACTTCCTTCGCCTCTGCCGGGTAGTGCCGGATTTCCGCCGGCGTCACCAGACTCATGCCGTCCTGGGCACGGGTAACCAGCACGGCGCCGAAGCCGTGCCGCTGCAACAGCACCTGCGCCGCCGCGACGATGCTGGTCTCCGAATGCAGCGCCAGCCCTGTCGCCTCGGCCAGTTCCCGGCGGTTGGGCGTGACGATATCGGCACCTTCATAGCGCGAATAATCCGTGCCTTTTGGGTCCACGATCACCCGCCGGCCAAGTTTTTTCGCAGCCTGGATCAGGCGCTGCGCCACATTGCCGCTCAAAACCCCCTTGCGGTAATCGGATAGAATGGTCACGGAGGTCGCCGCCATCGCGTCCAGGGCAATTTTTATCAGCCGCTCGGCCAGTTTCTCCGGCAAGGCGATGGTCTCTTCTCGATCCGCCCGGATCAGATGCTGGCCTTGCGCGATATAGCGGGTCTTCATCGTCGTGGTCCGGCCACCTTGCACCAGCAGCCAGGGTTCCACTCCCTGTTGAACGCCGACCAGCCCGGTCAGGTCCGAGCCCGCCTGGTCATCCCCCACCACGGAAACCAAAGCCGCCGCCGCGCCCAGCGCGATCAGGTTGCGCACCACGTTGCCGGCGCCGCCAGGCATAGCCACTTCGCGCGTTACGGTAAGGATGGGAACCGGCGCCTCCGGGCTGATCCGGCTCACCTCGCCATAAACATAGCTGTCGAGCATCGCATCGCCCACCACCAGCACGCTGGCGCGCGACAGGCGCTTGACCTCGCTCCCGAGATCGTCTGGCAGCTCAGATTTATCCATGACCATATTGAACCGCTAACGCGCCCGTAAACTTTGGGCAAGCTGCGAAGCGACGCGACTCCACCTGTCGCCTTCTTGCCGAATCGTGCTTATCTAGCCGCAATGAGCGAAATTCCAGCCTTTCTTGACAGTTCCAGGCCGGACGTCCCGGATCTTGCGGTGCCGCGCGGCATCACCCCGTTCTACCTTCCCAACCTGCCGGTGCGCGGCCGCTTTGTGAGGCTCGGCCCGCTCGCCAATACGCTGCTGACCCGGCATGACCACCCGGTTCCCATCCGCCGCCTTTTGGGCCAGGCTTTGGCGCTCGCCGCCGGCCTGGCGACGGCGCTGAAATTCTCCGGCTCCTTCAGCCTGCAAATCAAGGGCGACGGCGCGGTCCCCATGCTGCTGGTGGATTGCACGCAGGCCGGCGCGCTGCGCGGCTATGCGCGCGTGGACGCGGAGAAGTTTTCGCAGCTCGCCTTGGATGAAAACCCAACGGCCCGGACGCTGTTGGGCAATGGCTATCTGGCCTTCACGGTGATGCAAACCGGCCGCGAACCGCAACAGGGCATTGTGGCGCTGGAGGGCGACACGCTAGCGGAACTGGCCGAATATTATTTCGAAACCAGCGAGCAACTGGCTTGCAGGCTCTACCTCGCCGCCGGCGATACCGGCAATGGCGGGACCGCCGGCGGTTGGCGCGCCTCCGCTTTGGTGCTCGAACGCATCGCCGGCGCCGGCGGGATCGACCCGGAACTCTCCGCGGCTGAGCAGGAGGAGGCATGGCGCACCGCCTGCATCCTCGCAGATACCATTACTGAAACGGAATTGTTGGACGACACCCTGCCGCCGGAGCGCCTGTTATTCCGCCTGTTTCATGGCGAGGGTGTGGCCGTGGACAAGCCGCGCAGCCTGGCCTTTGGCTGCCGCTGCTCGCGTGCCCGGCTCGCGGATATTCTCGAAGGCTTTCCCAAGGATGATCTCGACCACATGGCCACTGCCGGCGATATCGTGATGACCTGCGAGTTCTGCAATTTTGACTTCCACTTCCCGCGTGACGCCGTGACCGGCAAAGAGGCCCCTTAAGTGCATTCCACCCACCTGAAGTTTTTGCGACGGCTGCTGGCATTTATTCTAACCCTGGGATTGGCGGCTTGTGGCGACAGCCCGCCACCACCGCCGCAGGTTTTTCCGCCGCTCGATTATTCCTATCTGCCGCCGATCGTTTTGAATGTCTCGAACATCACGGTGCAAAACGCCTATGTGCCGGACCCCGGCGCCGCCACGCTGATCAGGCAAGACCCCGAAGCGCCGGCAAACGCGCTAACCGCCATGCTGCAGCACCGCCTGGTGGCGGATGGCGTGCCGGGCAATGGCTCTGTTACCATTGAGAACGCCTCGATCGAACCAGCCGGCGGTGGTTACCTTGGCGTGATGACCGTGCGGCTCGACCTCGCCAGCCAGGACGGAAGAAAAACCGGCTTCACCGAGGCCTCGGTTTCGGTGACGCAGACCGCGCCGGATTCCGATGCGACACAGGATCAAATACGGGGCGCCTTGTATGGCATCACCAAGCAGTTGATGGATCAGATGAACGTGCAATTGCAGTATCAGATCCAGCGGAACCTGGACAGTTGGATCTCCTACACACCCCTCGCCGCCACCGCGGCTGCGGGCAGCGGGGGGGTGAGTAATGGCGAGATCGTGGCGACACCGCTGACCGTTCCCGGCCCCGGCCCCGCCGCGCCTGCTACTGGCACACCGGCCGCTACACCGCCAGTTGGGTCGCTCGGCACGCTCCCGGTAAACGATCTTCCGCCACAACAACAATAAAAGAAAGGAAGCGCCTCTTTTTTGAAGAAGGCTGGCCGCCGGCAAAGAAGCAAAAAGACTTTTTTCAATCTTGGCCTCGGGCGCTTCAATTTTCGGAGTTTATTATACCAACCAGCGATGACGTTAGCCCAACCGGCTACCCCACGCTTCATGCCCGGCGAAGGCCGGGTATCCACGACTTATCTGGTCGTTTCAGGATCGCGCATTTAGTCAACCTATTCCACTTGGCATTAGAGCAAAGGGTGCAATTCATGCACGGCAAACCACCTGATGAAACTACGCTTTTTGAGGCCGCGGTGAACCATCTCGCCCGCTATGCCGCCACGGAAGCAGGCCTTAAACGCGTGCTGGCCCGCAAAATCGATCGCTGGGCCAGGCTGCAGGAAGACGAGGACGTGGATGCCATCGCCAGCGCCGCCAAATCCGCCATTCCCGCGGTGATCACCCGGCTGAAATCAGCCAATGCGTTGAATGATGCCGCCTTCGCCGCTTCCCGCGCCAGGCGCCTAACCGGGCAAGGCAAATCCCGTCGCTACGCTCTGGCCCATCTCGCCTCCAAGGGCATCACCGCCGAGACTGCCGCCGCCGCGCTGGCGGATGACCCGGAACGCGAACTCGCCGCCGCTTGCGCCTATCTCCGCCGCCGCCGCGCCGGCCCGTTCGGCGAGGCGCCGGAGCCGAAAATTCTGAGCGCCATGGCTCGGGCCGGATTTACGCAGAGTTCGGCTAAACAGGCGATGCGACTGGATAGGGAAGAAGCAGAGACGCTAATCAAAACACTGCAGATGTGAGTCGGAATGTTATTCGCGCCGAAGTCCTCGCAATAGCTTGCCCAACTCCGCGAGAGCTGTAAGCTGCTGAATTACTTAGCTTGAAGAAGGAATCCAACATCGGCGCGGGAGATTTTGCACGCGGTAGACCTTGGCACCGCCCCTGATCGCGCGGTGGGGTACAACAGGTGACGCACTTGGCGCGAAGGACACGTATTCACGGCTCACGCGACATGGTGACAACCGCAGCACTGGCCCGAATTGTGTCAATGCTGCGTGTGGGAATCGGGTCGGGCGGATCACCGATCCGTCCTACGCTGGGAGTCGATCCGGGCGACGCCTGCTGGCTACGTTGAGTGGAATACGCAATGTCGGCAGCAATGACTATGCGTTATCTTATGAGGATACGCGACATAAGTACTTCATCAGCATATCCTGTGGCAGCCTTCAGGGCTCGTGGTTCGATACCGTAAACTTGAAACCCGAATTTCCGGTACAGCAAAATAGCGTCTTCATTCCCCTGCACAACCGTCAGCGTAAGTTGCTCGACGATGTCCCCGGCGCGGTCGATAGTGGCGGCGATCAGCGCGCTGCCGATCCCCTGCTTGCGGGCTTCGGGCCGCACGTACATTCCCCACACAAATCCCTTATGGCGATCCTTCGGCCCGGTCTCCTGCTTCAGGCCTGCCATGCCTGCAATCTGCCCGCCGGCATAGGCGGCGAATACGATCGATGTCGCAAGCCGCTCCGCAAACTCGGCAATCGACCGCTCCTTCTCGACCTGATGAACCGAACCGAAGGCCTCGGGCTCGCCTTGCAAGGCCGCCAGGCGGATCGCCCGGTAGTCTTGGGCATCGGTGATTTCGAGACGGCGGATTTCAAAAGGCGACATTACCAAGGTGCTTTGATCCCTCCATCCGCCGGGTTTTCCGCTGCTAGGCCGTCAGCCCCGTCTATGTATATTGCCGCAGGCCGGTCGAGTCCGATTCCTT
>JAMFRY010000069.1 GCA_026225015.1 Alphaproteobacteria bacterium | reverse complement strand
TAAGCGCCAACGGGTCAAGTCAACAGGGAGGCTTCACGTCTGGGAGACGTTGGGACCGAAGTCCCAATCCGGTCTGGGAGGACCGGATGATGTTGGCTCTCACCAACACTGTGATATATACGCCACAATATCAAAATATTTAAGGGCTAAATTTGCCCACCGGCATGTTTTAATTGCATGCCGCACCATGGGGCCACAGGTTTTTGAGGGATTCCCTAGGTTTTGCCGGCTTAGCTGTTGCGTTCCGAGATACTTTTAACCAAAAAGTCACGAAAAACCGACACGCGCTTGCTGTTCCGAAGCTCTTCCGGATACACGAAATACATATCCACATGCGGTTTCGGGATCGCGGGCAGTATCGCGACCAGGCCGGCGGGGTCTGTCATCAGGTAATCCGGCACGGCGGCGACGCCGATTCCGGCCCGCACCGCGCTGACCATGGCCTGCAGCGAGTTCACTTCCAGTACGCCGCGCCGGGCGATGCCGTCGCGCCGGCCGATTTCGGCGAGCCAGTTGACATCCGCCACCGGCGGCTTGCGGTCGCCGAACAGAACCAGCTTGTGATTGTCGAGATCTTCGACCTTTTCCGGCGTACCGTTGGCTTTCAGATAATCCGGCGCGGCCCAGACCTGCCAGCGGATTTCGCCCAAGTGGCGCTGCACCAGATCCGGCTGGCGCGGCGGATGCATGCGGATCGCCACATCGGCTTCACGCATGGCGAGATCGAGGTCGGTATCGTCCAGCAAAAGCGAGAGCGTGACATCCGGGTATTGCGCCAGGAAGTGCTTCAGCCGGGGGGCCAGCCAGGCGACGCCGAAGGCATGGGTGGTGGTCACTTTCAGCCGTCCGGCTGGTTTTTCCTTGCTTTCGGTCAGCAGCGCCTCGGTCATCGCCAGCTTGGCGAAAACCTCGCGCACGGTGCGGTTGAGCGCTTCGCCTTGCTCGGTGAGAATCAGACCGCGCGCATGGCGGTGAAACAGCGGCACCGAGAGCGCCTCCTCCAGCGCCGAAATCTGCCGCGAGACGGCGGACTGGCTGAGGTTCAACGTATCGCCCGCATGGGTGAAACTGCCGGCTTCCGCCACCGCATGAAACACCCGCAGCTTATCCCAATCCATTTTTTGGCCTGTCATGGGTCAACCATAATGTGTGATAAGCGAATCGCGCAACGACCGATTACGGTTCTCAACGAAATTTGCCGCGTTGCACAACTCGGGGCACAAAGCGTTGCACAAGGTGGGGCATCATGCGGCCTCATTCACATGCAAGGGGATGTCGGCGAGGAATTTTTCGGCCTCCAAGGCTGCCATGCAGCCGGTTCCGGCGGCCGTGACGGCCTGGCGGAAGATTTTGTCCTGCACGTCTCCGGCCGCGAATATGCCGGGAAGCGAGGTGGCGGTGGTGCCCGGCGTGGTGACGATATAGCCTTCGGAATCGGTCACCACCTGGTTTTCAAAGATGGCGGTGGTCGGGCTGTGGCCGATGGCGATGAAAATGCCGTCGATTTCGATTTTCTGCTCCGCTCCGGTTTTGACATGGCGGAGCCGGGCGCCGGTGACGGCCGCCGGGTTGTTTGAGCCAGTAATTTCCTCGACCTTGTGGTCCCAGATGACGGAGATTTTTGGGTTGGCAAACAGCCGGTTCTGGAGGATTTTTTCGGCGCGGAATTTGTCCCGGCGATGGATCAGCGTGACGTGGCTGGCGTGATGGGTGAGGTAGAGCGCCTCCTCCACCGCGGTGTTGCCGCCGCCGACCACCGCGACCTTTTTGCCGCGATAGAAGAAACCATCGCAGGTGGCGCAGGCCGAAACGCCGCCGCCATGGAACGCGGTTTCCGATGCCAGGCCAAGCCAGCGGGCCTGGGCGCCGGTTGCGATGATGACGGTGTCGGCGAAGATCTCGGCGCCGGAATCGAGCCAGGCCTTGAATGGGCGGCCCGAGAAATCTACTTTGGTCACCAGATCGTAGATGATCTCGGTGCCGACATGCTCGGCCTGTTTGGTCATTTGCTCCATCAGCCAGGGGCCTTGGATGGTTTCGGCGAAGCCCGGATAGTTCTCCACATCGGTGGTAATGGTAAGTTGGCCGCCCGGCTGCAGGCCCGCGATGAGCACAGGTTGCAAATTGGCGCGCGCGGCATAGATCGCAGCGGTGTAGCCGGCGGGGCCGGCGCCGATGATCAAAACGCGGGTTCTTTTAACGTCACTCATTCGAGAAAAATCCGTAGCTGATGGCATGACAACATATCTGGGCTTTGGAGGCGCTTACAAGCAAAGCGGTCCTTTATTTGGAAAAAACCTGACCTGTTGCAACAATATCCCCGTGGCAACCGGGTCTGGTGCGGTAAAACCGGCAAGCCGCAAACTGTCCCAAGTCACGCGGGCAAAATATAGACGCGTAATAATGTTGCGCAATTCAGCGAGGGCGGGTTGTATACCGCCATGAGTCAACGTGAAACCGAGCCTGTCTTTCTCGACGATATTGATCGCCGGATTCTTTCGGAATTGCAGCAGGATGGTCGGATGACCAATGTGGAGCTGGCCAAACGCGCCGGAATCTCGCCGCCGCCTTGCCTGCGCAGGGTGCGGAGGCTGGAGGAGGCCGGCTATATTCAGGGCTATCACGCGCAAACCGGGGCACAGCGGCTCGGCTGGCAGATTGCGTTTTTTGCCATTGTCGGGCTGGAGAGCCAGAAACAGGCGGTGCTGGACAGTTTTGAGGCGCTGGTTGCGAGTTGGCCGGAGGTGCGCGAGTGCCACATGATCCGCGGCGGCGGGGATTTTCTGTTGAAGCTGGTGGCGCGCGACGCCGCGCATGAAAACCAGCTCACCGCCAGGCTGACCGGCGCGCCCAACGTGGCCAAGGTGCAGACGCTGCAAACCATCCGCACCAGCCGTTCGCTTCCCGGCGTGCCGATCGAGCGCAACCATGGATAGTATTTCCCTGGCGGGGTGGCGTATTGATGGCGCCTCGCTTGGCATTTGCGCCGCCGCGATTGCAACCGATCTGCTCTGCCGGTTTGTTCCGGCGCATCTGCCCAGTTTCTTTCCGTTCATTTTCAACGCGCCGGTCTTTCTCGGCGCCTGGTTCACGTTGCTCTGGTATTTTCGCGGTCTTAAGCGGATGCCTGCGCCGAGTCGGCCAAGCCGCGTGCGGCAGGGTTTCTTCCTGTTTGGCGTGCTCTCGATTTATTTTGTGCTGCAGACGCGCTTTGAATATCTCTCGCAGCATTTGTTTTCGCTGAACCGCGTGCAGGCCGTGACCATCAGCATGGCGGCGCCGTTTTGTATCGGCATTGCCTGGATGCAGGATGTGCTGGTGCTGGGCGTGCCTACCTGGCTGCTGGCTGCCTGCCGCAGTGATGCCATGCGCCGTGCCGGCAGATTGCTGTTTCAGCCGGTTGTGGCGATGGCGCTGTTTCTGCTGACCTCCGATATCTGGCTGATCCCGTCGGTGCATTTCGCCGCCATGATCAACCCGGCGCTCTATGCCGTCATGAATCTCAGCTGCATGGCGGGCGGAATGATTTTCTGGCTGGTGGTTTTGGATCCGCGTCCGAAACCGTTCAGCCGGCTGTCATTCATTTCGCGTGCGGGGCTTGGGTTTCTGGCGATGTTTCCGCAGATCGCGGTCAGTTCCTATATCGCGCTGACGACGCGGGATTTGTATTCCTTCTATTCATTATGCGGGCGAATTTTTCCGGCGATGAGCCCGGCCTATGATCAGATGCTGGGCGGGATGATCCAATGGATTCCGCCGGGCATGATGAACACCGCGGCCCTGATGCTGGCGCTGAACGCCATGCGGATCAGTGACGCCGAAACGGATAAAAATTTTACGCCCCCGCCGGGTGCGAAGGTTTACGAAGCGAAATGGACGGGACGGTGATACGAGGCCGATGGTTGCAGAGGATCAACCCCTGCAACCCCGCATGCAAGCTTGGCCGCAGCCCTCAAAGTGCTGCTTCCGCCTTTTCGTTGGTGCGGATGCGAATGACTTCTTCGATGTTGTAGATGAAAATCTTGCCGTCGCCGATGCGGCCGGTACG
>JAMFRY010000068.1 GCA_026225015.1 Alphaproteobacteria bacterium | reverse complement strand
GAGGAAATGGCGCCGTCAGCTTTGAGCGTTTCGGCGGCGGCGCCGGTGCCGGCGGCGGGGATGACGACCGCGCGCGTGGTTGGAAGCGGACCCGGCGAGCGGTAGGTTTCGTTCACCGCCATGCGGCCAAGGTTCACGGTGAGTACCAGCGCGAAGAGGAGTAGGATCAGCCGGCCGCGCAGATTTTGTAGCATTTAGCCTGGCATGTCTACGTATTTTGTGACAGCGGCAGCGGCAAAGTCGTGGATCCCCCGCCTTCGCGAGGGATGGCGGTTGTGGCCAGAGCCGGGATGGTAAAACGCCAACCGGCCAGCACTTCCTTTTACGCTGCCCTTTTGAACAGGATCGAGGCGTTGGTGCCGCCGAAGCCGAAACTGTTGGAGAGCGCGATATCGATCTTTCGCTCCTGGGCGGAGAGCGGGACGCGGTCGATCACGCTGGCCCGGCTTGGCTCATGCAGGTTCAGGGTGGGCGGGGCGATGCCGTCACGGATGGCCATCACCGAGAAGATCGCTTCGACCGCGCCGGCCGCGCCCAACAGATGGCCGATGGCGGATTTGGTGGAGGACATTGCCAAGTGCTTTGCCGCCTCGCCGAAAATTTTCTCGACCGCTTCCAGCTCCAGGTCATCGGCCATCGTCGAGGTGCCATGGGCGTTGACATATTGCACGTCCGAAGGCGAGAGATTGCCGGATTTGAACGCCGCCTTCATGGCCCGGAATGCGCCGTCATGGTGCTCGGCGGGGGCGGTGATGTGGAAGGCGTCGCCTGACATGCCGTAGCCGGCGATTTCGGCGTAGATTTTAGCACCTCGCGCCTTGGCCTGTTCGTATTCTTCCAGAACGACGATGCCCGCGCCCTCGCCCATCACGAAACCGTCGCGGTCCTTGTCCCAGGGGCGGGAGGCTTCGCTCGGGCGGTCGTTTGAGCCGGTGGAAAGCGCGCGCGCGGCGCAGAAACCGGCAATGCCCAGCGGGCAGACCGCCGCCTCGGCGCCGCCGGCCACCATCACATCGGCATCGCCGAGGGCGATCAGACGTGCGGCGTCGCCGATGGCGTGCACGCCGGTGGCGCAGGCGGTGACGGCCGAATGGTTGGGACCCTTCAGGCCGTATTTGATCGAGACATGGCCGGAGATGAGGTTGATCAGGGCGGAGGGAATGAAGAAGGGTGAGAGCCGCTTCGCCTTGCCCTCATGCACCAGGATCGAGCCCTCATAAATCGCCTGCAGCCCGCCAATGCCGGAGCCGATCATTACGCCGGCGCGGTATTTGTCCTCTTCGGAGTCCGGTTTCCAGCCGGAATCCGCCACCGCTTCCGAGGCGGCGACGAGACCGAGATGGATGAAGCGGTCCATCTTCTTGATTTCCTTGGCCGGGATCCATTCCGAGAGATCAAGCTTCCCTTCGGCGCGCAACCCTGCCGGAACCTGGCCGGCGACTTTCGCGGTCAACTCCGTCGTGTCGAATGACTGGATGGCGCTGATGCCGGATTCCCCGTTGATCAGCCGCTGCCAGACATGTTCCACGCCAATCCCCAATGGGCTGACAATGCCCATTCCGGTGATTACCACACGACGCATGAATCTGTTCTCCTGGACCTCGCGGAACCGGCGGCTATTCGGCCTTTTGCTTCTCGATATAGTCGATCGCGTCTTTCACCGTGGTGATTTTTTCCGCGGCGTCCTCCGGAATTTCGACGCCAAAGGCTTCTTCGAAGGCCATGACCAACTCGACGGTGTCCAGGCTGTCCGCGCCAAGGTCGTCAATGAAGGAGGCGTCCGAGGTTACCTTGGCTTCGTCGACGCCCAGATGCTCGACAACGATTTTTTTAACTTTGTCGGCAATTTCAGTCATTTATGTTCACTTTCCTGCATCTTAGGTGGCGCCGCCCACTACGGTGTAGCCCCGCAGTTTCGAGAAATAATAGTTAATATTGACTCTGACGCGCCGCTTAGCACGGTTTTTTGCGCCGCGCCAACCCAGGCGGTGGATTAAAGGAGTTGTTGGCCTGATCATATAGTTGAGGATAAGTTTGGAGGTTGGCATGCTAACTGGAGGTTGTTTTTGTGGCGCCGTGCGTTTTGAGGTGGCGGGGGAGGCGTTTCATTCTACTGTCTGTCATTGCGCCGATTGCCGCCGTGTCGCGGGCGCGCCGATGGTTGCATGGTTCAGCGTGAAGCTGGCGGATTTCCGGATTACCGCAGGCGTGCCGAAACGGTTTCGATCCAGCGCCCAGGTGGAGCGGCGATTTTGCGGGGAATGCGGTACAGGTTTGACGTACCAGCATGCCGATTTGCCGGAGGAACTCGATGTTGCGACCTGCAGCCTGGATGCGCCCGAGGCGATGCCGCCCCAGGATCATAGCTGGACAAGCAGCCAGCTGCCTTGGGTGAAGCTGGCGGATGGGCTTGCGGCGTTTGAGACGGTGCGATTTGACGAGAAGCGCCTACTGCCTGACGCCGGCGCGCTCAATAATTGCGGCGAAGCCGGTGCCGGCGGGCAGGGTGCCGAAGGCTGAGCCGTGATCGCCGGCGAGGCGCGTTGCGCAGAAGGCCTCGCTGATCGCGTTCGGGGCGTTGCGAAGCAACAGGCTGGCGGCCAGAGCCAAAGCCAGTTGTTCCACGAGGCGGCGGGCCTGGCTTTCCAATGTGGCGGGTTTTGCGAATTTTTGGGAAAGATCGGCGAGGCTGGCATCGAGTGCCGGGTGGCCGCCGCGGGCAAGCGCGATTTCATCCAGCACGGCCAGAGCGGATTGCGGATGGCGGGCGAGGGCGCGGATGACGTCTAGGCAGATGACATTGCCCGCCCCTTCCCAGACACCGTTCAGCGGGGCTTCACGGTACAGCCTGGCCATTAAATGGTCTTCGATGAAGCCGTTGCCGCCATGGCATTCCAGCGCCTCGGCGACCGCGACGGGCGCGCGTTTGCAAATCCAGTATTTGGCGATCGGGGTGATGATGCGGTTGAGGTGCTTTTCCTGGGGGTTATCCAGCGCGGCGGCGGCGCGCATCGCCAGCCATAGATGGGCTTCCGATTCAATGGCGAGATCGGCCAGAACATTCGTCATGATCGGCTGGTCGATTAAAGCGCGTTGAAAGGCCTGCCGGGTTTGAGCGTGGTTGATCGCCTGCACGGTGCCCTGCCGGATGATCCCGGCCGAGGAGAGCGCGCATTCCAGCCGGGTCAGATGCGCCATTTCCAAAATCGTTGGAATGCCCCTGCCCTCCTCACCCAGCATCACCGCGTTCAGACCGCGAAACTCCACCTCCCCGGAGGCGTTGGAGCGATTGCCGCATTTGTCCTTGAGCCGCTGGATGAGGAGGCGGTTGCGGGTGCCGTCATCCAGCCAGCCTTGGGCCAGAAAGCAGGAGACCCCTTTGCCGGAGCGCGCCAGCGTGAGGAACAGGTCGCTGGTGGGTACGGAGAAAAACCATTTATGGCCGGTGAGGTGGTAAGCAGCACCTGAGCCGGTGGCGTGGCCGGCGGGCGTGGCGGCGGTTTCGGTCTGGCGCAGGTCGGAGCCGCCTTGTTTCTCGGTCATGGCCATGCCCACGCCGAGGGATTTTTTGGCCGAAGGTGGAACCGGGCGCGGGTCGTATGAAGTGGAGAGGATTTTGTCGCGGTAGGGGGCCAGGAGGGTGGCGTCGGTCTGCAATGCGGCGAGGCTGGCGAAGGTCATGGCGCCCGGACAGCAGACGCCGTTTTCGGCCTGATTCCATAGATAGGAAATCGCTGCCCGCGCCACTTGGGCGCCGGGTTTTTTCGTGGTCCAGGCCAGCGAATGATAGGCGGAGCCCCGCAGGTCTTGCATCAGTTCATGCCAGGCGGGATGGAACGCGACCTCGTCGATCCGGTTGCCGAAACGGTCATGCGTGCGCAGTTCCGGCTTGTTACGATCGGCCTGGCGGGCCAGATGCTGGACGTGCGCTGCGCCGGTGAGCGCGCCGCAGCTTGTCATCTGGTCCGTTGCCCAGTCGGCGCCGTAGGTTTGTACCGCTTCCTGCAAGGCAGCGTCGCTGGTGAAGGCGTTGGTGCCGGCAAGTTCCTTGGCCTGGTTGCGCACCTCGTGGGTGGCGTAGGATTTGGCTTGGTCCGCGGCTTCTTCCATCGAAAGGATGGTAAGGAGCTGCGAGGCGAAAGGCTAGAGCATTTTCCGTTCGCTTGCGCTCACGGAAAACGCTCTAGCTCTTTGTTTTGGCGAGCAACTTTATCCGCTCAATGATTCCATTTGATCGGATGTTGCTCTAGCTTCTTCTGCCTGCGGCAATCTATGGGTCGAGTGAATCCTCAGGAAGCGGCGCCTCGCCGTTCTTGCGTTTCATAATCCGGTCAAATGCCGCAAAATCAGCCTTATCGCGTTGTTCGGCGAAAAAGCTCGCCGTATTCATGGCTGCAAGTTTTTCAGCAACCGCCGTGGCCACAAATTGATTGATGCTTATGCCGTCGGCCTTCGCGCGACGTTCGACCTCAGCCTTCACGGAACGGGGTAAACGAAGCGGATAGGTACTTTGAAGCGCTTTCACCCGTGAATCCTCCTGATTGCTTCCCTCGGCATTAAAACTTCCACGCCAAATTGGTCCGCCACGTCACCGAAATCTCGCAGGTTAAACGTTACGATGGCGCGGGCGCGTCCGTTCACCGCTGCCTCCAGCACCAGTTCGTCGCCTGGATCACGTAATTGAGGTCGCCACATGAAATGACTTTCTACAGGCTCGGCCATCGCTATGACAGCGGTGATAACGATATCGACTTCCGAAAGTGTAAGGCCAGAGGCGGCGACATGTTCTTTCCTTTTACAAGTGGCCTCATATTCCAGTGCTAAAGCAACATTGGCTAAGAGTGAAATTGCACCACGCCTAGCGGCTCCAAGGAGGAAAGCCGAAGCTCCGGCTGGGCTCCTCATCGCGGCCACCAAGACACATCTCATTCTGGCTCTATCATATCACGGGTGATGTCATAATTTCAAGCGGGTCTATTGAGGTTGCCGTATTGAGCTGGCTTAGACGCGGCCAGTTAGGCAGCGGCTTCCCGTGCTGCCTCGGCGGCGAGCCAGTCGCGCTCGGCGGTTTCGGTTTCGCGGCGGATCGCGGCGATCCGCTGGTTGACGTAGGCGAGGTCCTTGGCCTTGCCCTGCGTGTACATCCCGGGTTGCGCCAGCTTGCTTTCCAGGAGTTTTTGCTCGGCGGCGAGCTTGGCCAGGCGCAATTCCGCATCCTTCACCGCCTGGCGCAGCGGGGCAGTGGCGCTGGTTTTCTCAGATTTGACCTTTTTGTCCTGCTTGCGTGAATTGGATTTTTCGCGCGCCGGCGCGCTGTCGGTGACGCTGGCGGCGTAGGATTCCAGGTCGCCGTCATAGGCGGTCACCTTGCCGCCGGCGACCAACAGCAGGCGGTCGGCGACCAGGCCGACGAGATAGGGATCATGCGAGATTAGCACCACCGCGCCCTCAAACTCCGCCAGCGCCTTTACCAGCGCGTCGCGGGCGTCGATGTCGAGATGGTTGGTGGGCTCATCCAGGATCAGCAGATGCGGGGCGTCGCGGGTAGCCAGAGCCAGCAGCAGCCGGGCCTTTTCGCCGCCGGACAGGCTGGAGACTTTGGTGTTGATGCGGTCGGCATCCAGGCCGAAACGCGCACCTTGCGCGCGGACCTGCGGCGGCGTGGCTTTTGGCAAGGCCCGCGCCAGATGGTCGTAAGGCGTTTCGTTCAGGATCAGGTCTTCCTCCTGATGCTGGGCGAAATAGCCGACGCGCAGATTGCCGGTGCGGAATTGCCTGCCGCGCAAGGGAGCAAGGCGGCCGGCCAGGCATTTCGCCAAGGTCGATTTGCCGTTGCCGTTGGTGCCGAGCAACGCGATGCGGTCTTCCATGTCGATCCGAAGCGATACGCCGCTCAACACCGGCTTGTTGTCGTAGCCGATATCCACGCCGTCCAGGCTGAGCATTGGCGGCGCCAGCTTGTTGGGCTCGGGGAAGGAGAAGCGGGTCGCGTGGTCTTCCACCACCGATTCGATTTGTGGCATCCGCTCCAGCGCTTTCAGCCGGCTTTGCGCCTGCCGCGCCTTGGAGGCCTTGGCGCGGAAGCGGTCCACAAAGCTTTGCATGTGGGCGCGCTGCTCGGCCATTTTTTCGGCGGCGCGGCCCTGCTGCAGCGCTTTTTCCGTCTTGATGCGGATATATTCGGCAAAGCCGCCCGGCGTGAGGGTGATTTTGCCATGGTCGAGATGCGCGATCGCTTCGACCGCGCGGTCCAGAAGCTGGCGGTCGTGGGAGACCAGCAGCACTGCGCCGGGGAACTTGGCGAGATAGCCCTCCAGCCAGAGGGTCGCTTCCAGGTCGAGATGGTTGGTGGGCTCGTCCAGCAACAGCAGATCGGGAGCGGAGAACAGCACCGCCGCCAGCGCAACACGCATGCGCCATCCGCCGGAGAAGCTGCGCATCGGCTGGGCTTGGGCGCCGGTGGAGAAGCCGAGGCCGGAGAGAATGGCGGCGGCGCGGGCGGGTGCGGCTTCGGCGCCGATTGTCAGCAAACGTTCATGAATTTCCGCCAGGCGCTCGGGCGGGAATTCGTGGTGCTCGGCAGCGGCCAGCAATTCGGTGCGCTCGGCATCTGCGTTCAAGACCACTTCCAGCGGCGTTGCCTCGCCGCCGGGCGCTTCCTGAGCCACATAGCCAAGCCGCACCCGGTTGCCGAGCCGGATCGTGCCGCCATCGGGGCGCAATTCCCCGGCGATCAGTTTCAGCAAGGTCGATTTGCCGGCGCCGTTGCGGCCGATCAACCCGATCCGCCGGCCCGGATCGACCATCAGGCTCGCATGTTCCAGCAGATTGCGCCCAGCGATGCTGTAGGAGAGTTTGTCTATGATGAGAACGCTCATGCGGGGTTTCCTACAGCTTGGCGTGGGGGTTGCCCACCCCGCCCGAGCCCGCTATGCCGCGCCCAGCATTAAAAACGCTCCCGAATTTATAAAGGTTTAGCCATGGCCATTGAACGCACACTCTCAATCATCAAACCCGACGCGACCCGCCGCAACCTAACCGGCAAGATCAACGCCAAGTTCGAGGAAGCCGGATTGAGCGTTATCGCCACCCGCCGCCTGCAGCTAACGCAAGGCCAGGCCGAGAGCTTCTACGCGGTGCATGCGCACCGCCCGTTCTTCAAGGACCTGGTGAGCTTCATGATCTCCGGGCCAGTGGTGGCGCAGGTGCTGGAAGGCGAAGGCGCCATCCAGAAGAACCGCGACATCATGGGCGCCACCGATCCGAAGAAAGCCGATCCCGGCACGATTCGCGCTGAGTGTGCGGAATCCATCG
>JAMFRY010000067.1 GCA_026225015.1 Alphaproteobacteria bacterium | reverse complement strand
TGCTGACCGATTTGCAGCACATTCACGGCGAACCGGCCGGCAGAGGTGAAAGTTTGCAGATTGCCCGAGCTCTTGGCAAGAGAAAATAAAATCAATGGAGGGTCGAGCGAAATAGAGGTGAAACTGTTCGCCGTAAGCCCGACCGGCGCTCCTGCCAGGTCGTGCGTGGTGACGATGGTGACACCCGTGGCAAAACAACCCAGCGCATCGCGCAGCACTCTCGGCTCCGAGCCGCCCGCATAGGAAAACGGCACCCGCGGCAGCCGGCGTTCAAGGAAGTCCAGGAGAATGGCGTTGAATACCTCCTCCCGGTCTGTAGCGGCATAGTGGCCAGCGCCCTCCACTTCGACAAATTCCGCACCGGGGATCAGCTTCTGCAGCCGTTGCGTGGTTTCAGCAGATATCGTGTCGTTGAGTTGGCCGCGAATCAGCGTGACCGGTACGGCGAGGCGCTTTGCGGCGGCTTCCAGTCGTTCCTGCTCGCCAAGAAAGTCGGCGGGGCGCAAGGCGGCCGGGTCCCCGCGCCAGCGGTAATGCCCGTCCTCGCCTTGTACGAAGGCGGCGAGAAGCTGCGTGCTGGCCGAAGGAGTCGGTTCCTGCGGGTGCAGCGCCGCGATTGCCGCCAGCACCGCGTCTTGATCCGCGAACGGGTTAGTTCGAAGGGCCAACGCCTGGGCGAGCCGTTCGGTTTGGCGCGCATCGAACCAGATGGTCATGTCTACAAAGGCGAGACCGGAGACGATATGCGGCGCGCTCTCCCCTACCGCGGCCAGCGCGATGATGGCGCCCATACCGGCCGCCACGACCACCGCCCGCGACGGCAGAGCATGCAGGATAGAGCGCAGATCTCCCGCATGTGCGTCAAGATCGTAACGGCCGTCGGCGGCGTGGTCACTGCCGCCGTGGCCGCGCAGATCGACACAGATGGCATAACGTCCGGCAGCCGCCAGTGCCTGCGCCGCCCCGTGCCAGAAGACGCGAGACTGCCCGGCAGTGGGCAGCAGAAGAACGGTGGGATCGTCCGGCGTGCCGAACGCGTCGCCTTTCAGGCGTACGCCGCCAAATCCCTCGAATGTCAGACTTTGCATGCCGCGGCCTCCGATACTCCAATAACTACCTGTGATATATTATTTGTATTAAACATACCTTTCATCATAATATTAAATAAAGCAGGCTTGGCAAGACTTCCCGCTGAGGGAGGTTGCGAAATGAACAAAATGGTGGCGCTGGCCGAAGCTGCGGAAGGCCGCCGCCAGAAGCGCTTCCACCTTGTTCCTACTTGGAATCACCAAGACCACTCGCAAAGCCGGGAATTGAAACGCGAAACTGAGTTTGGCTACATACCTAAAATATCTCACAAGCTCAAAATTTGATATTTGATTTATCGCATTCTCTGGCGGTAGCGTGAGCGGATTAACGGGGAGGGATTTGACCCATGGCAGATGTTGTCCAAGATCATGAGATCATCCGCGGCAAGCCGAGGACATATGACACGTTGATCGTCGATGCCGATGCCCATATGAACCCGTCCGCGGATATGTGGGCGGACTATCTTCCGGCCCATCTGCGCGAACTGGCGCCACGTATCGAATCCGACGAAGATTGCGATTATATCGTTTTCGAGGGCAAGCGCCGCAAGCTGAACCTTATCAGTGCACAGGCCGGCCGCCAAGGTAAGGACTTCAAGATGCATGGGCGCGTCTCCGACGCGCGTTCCGGCGGCTGGATGCCGCGGGCGCGGCTAGAAGACATGGACGAGGACGGCATCGACGTCGCGGTGATGTTCGGCGGCGGGCCGCTCGGCACTTCCAACATGGAACTCTACAAGGCCAGCTTTAGCGCCTACAACAACTGGCTGGCGGATTTCTGTGCGCATGACCCGAAGCGTTTCGTGGGCGTAGGTTATATTCCGATGGAGGATGTGGACGACGCGATCGCCAATATGCGTGCTTGCGTCAAGCGCGGCCTGAAGGCGATTAACATCCCGGCTTTTCCCATGGGCAAGCTAGCCTCACTGAACGGTGGCGATGTACAGCAGATGGCGCTGACCGGCGACACGACGGGCGCGCGCTCCTACGCCGATCCGGAATTCGATCCGTTCTGGAAAGCGGCCTGTGATCTGGGCGTTCCCATCACCATCCATCTCGGCGGCCGCACGGTGCGCTTTACGGAGCCGAAATATTTTCTCTCCGACCTGCTGATGTCGAAATTCGGCATGGGCGAGCCCATCGCGATCATGATCTATGGCGGCGTGTTTCAGCGCTTCCCGGACCTGAAGCTCGCTTCGGTCGAGAGTGGCGTGGGCTGGTTCGCTTTCGCGGCGAATTATATGGACGAGACTTGGAAGAAGCAGCGTTACTGGGTGAACTCCGTTCTGGAGCATCCGCCCAGCTACTTCTGGGAGCGTAACATCTACGGCTCGTTTATCCACGACCGGGCCGGCATCCTGATGCGTGACATGCCGGGTGCCGGCAACATCATGTGGTCCTCCGACTATCCGCATTCCGAGACCACATATCCGGAATCCCAGGCAGTCATCGCTCGGCTGTTCGAGGGAGTTCCGGAGAAAGACCGTAACCTGATCCTCGGTGGCCGGGCCAAGACTTTTTACAAGATCTGATTATAATATCTGATCCAGGAGAAACCCGACATTTTGAGGAGCGCGCGGCGTCGGCCGCGCTTGGGGAGGCTTAAAATTTGACACAAGAAGGGCAGCGCGTGGTCCTGCGCCGGCACCCCATAGGAGCATTGCGGCCGGAGGATTTTTCTATCGAAGCGCAGTCTGCGCTGGCGCCGGGTGAGGGCGAGTTTCTTGTCCGCACTTTATTCGTCTCCGTCGACCCGATGCTGCGCATCTTTATAGACTCAGCCCCGCTGGGGGGCACTTTTCCAGCAATGCCGCCGGGCACGACCATTCCCGGCCCCGCCGTTGGCGAAATCATCGAATCCCGCCATCCGAACTTCCACTCTGGCGAGTTTGTCGAAGGCCGTTTCGGCTGGCAGAATTTTGCCGTCTCCAACGGGGCGGGGGTCAACAAGGTCAACCGGGCTTTGGGTGGGCCGGCGAATGCTTTGAGCATCGGTGGTCTTCCGGGATTTACGGCCTATGTGGGGCTGCGGAGCGCGGGCGGTGTAAAGCCGGGGCAAACGGTGCTGGTGAGCGGCGCCGCCGGAGCCGTTGGATCGGTGGTCGGGCCGCTGGTGCAGGCAGCCGGCGGACGCGCCGTCGGCATCGCGGCGGGTGCTGCCAAATGCGCCTATTTGGTCGAGAAAGCCGGGTATGCCGCCGCCGCCGATCGGACCGCCGAGGATTTCACGGCTCAGCTTGCGCGGGCTTTGCCGAACGGCGCGGATCTGTATTTCGACAATGTGGGCGGCCCGATGCTGCCCCGCGTGCTGCCGTTCCTGGCGCGCGGCGCGCTGATCCTGATCTGCGGCCTGATGGACCAGTATCAGGGCGAAGATCGTTCCGGACCCGATCATCTGCCGGCATTGCTGCGCGCGGTCATGGGAAAGGGTGTGCGCCTGCAAAGCTTCACGCAGGCCGGCCAGCAGGCGTTGCGCCCGGCCTTTGAGGCCGAGATGGCTGCGCTGGTGGCGGCAGGAAAGATCGACGTGCCGCTGCATGTCGAGGAAGGGATCGAACGCCTGCCTTACGCTTTATGCGGGTTGTTCGACAAAGCAGTAGCCGGAAAGGTGCTGGTGCGAGTTGCCGCCCCGGTTGAAACAACTACCCATTCCAGAATCGTCGAGGAGACCAGTTGATGGCGGATTTTGACGCCGCGGCCCAGCGTAGTTATCCGTCCGCCATGCTGATTGGCGGCCGGAAAACACCCGGAGAGGGGACGCCGCTTAACGTAATCAACCCCTCCTCCGGCGCGATTACCGCCAGCTTCCGGGGCGCTTCGGCGGCGCAGTTCGAGGCAGCAATCAGCGCAGCGCGGCAAAGGTTCGACCAGGGCAACTGGGCCGACCTGCGGCCGTCCGAGCGGTTGGCCGTGCTGCGCCGGTTTCACGGCCTGCTCTCCGTTAGGGCGGCGGAACTTTCCGCGCTGATCGTCACCGAGACCGGTGTACCGGTGAAATCCATTGGCATGATGGCG
>JAMFRY010000066.1 GCA_026225015.1 Alphaproteobacteria bacterium | reverse complement strand
GGCGTGGTCCCCGGCGCGTAGGAGGCAAGTGCCGCCAGCGGGATCATGGTCTCCTGATTGGTGCTGACGGAAGCGCCGCTGGAGGCGTTGGCATTGCCGGTGACACTGTTGACCGCCCGGTTGGTGGCGGAATCCTGCGCGACCGTCGCGGTAGAGGAAGCGGCGGTGCTGCTGCCGGTTGCAGCCTCCACGGTACCGGCGGCAAAATTGCTCTGCGAGACGCCGCTCGCGACACCGCCGGAGGCGCTGATATAGATCTGCTTCAACATATCCGGCGTTTGCAGATATTGCGGCGCCAGCTCCATGATCACCTCATATTGATTGAGCGCACTGTAGATCGTGGAGACCGAGCGCTGGCCATAGGCGTCGTAGAACGTATTGTCGATCTGCTCGGGCGTGATGCCATAGGCCGAGCCAACAGGCCGATTGATGACAACATTGGTCTCCAGGCCGCCCTGCTGCAGGTCGGAATTCACGTCCAGCAGCACGTGTTGCTTTTGCAGGGCCGCGACGATTTCCGGCACCCATAGGTAGAGTGCGGCGCTGTCATCGCTGGTGAGCGTGTACTGGTATTCGGCATTGCCCTGCCTGGCGCCGACGGTGAGGTCCTGCGCCGGCACCAGGAAGGTCGGCGCGCCGGGTATGCGGGCCAAAGGCCGGCGCAGCCGGGCAACGATCTGTGTGGCGGTTACATGGCGCATGGCCAGCGGCTTTAACGTGACAAACAGGAAGCCGTTATTGGTGGCGCGGCCGCCGGTAAAGCCGGCGACGGATTGCACACCTGGATCATCCTGGATGATGGTTTGAAGCCGGATCATCTTCTGTTTCATCAAGGCGAAGGAAATACTTTGATCGGCCTGCACGTTGCCAATGAGCAGGCCGTTATCCTGCTCCGGAAAAAACCCCTTCGGCACTACCACAAAAAGATAGACGTTCAGACATACCGTTAGCAAAAACGCCGCGCCCACGATCCCCTGGTGGCGCAGCGCCCAGCCCAGCGAGGATTTATAGCCGCCAAGCAGCTGCTCGAAACCTGCTTCCAGGGTGCGGATCAGCCAGCCAGGCCGCTTTGCCGGCGCAGATTCATGGCGCAGAAAACGCGAGCATAGCATGGGCGTCAGCGTCAATGAGATCACCAGCGAGATCAGGATGGTAATCGAGAGCGTTTCGGCAAATTCGCGGAACAGCCGGCCGAGCAAGCCGGGCATCAGCAGAATCGGCAAAAAAACCGCGATCAGCGAGGTGCTCATCGACAGCACGGTGAAGCTGACTTCGGAGGCGCCGCGCATCGCCGCGGCGTAAGGCGCCATGCCGTCTTCGAGATGACGATAGGTGTTCTCCACCACCACCACGGCGTCATCGACCACGAAGCCGGTGGCGATGGTCAGCGCCATCAGCGAGAGATTGTCGATATTGAAGCCCAGCAGATACATCGGGCCGAACGTGCCGAGGATGGAAACCGGAACCGCGATGCCGGGAATCAGCGTGGCGCGGCCGGAGCGCAGGAACACGAACACCACGCCGATGACCAGCAGAATGGCGATGAACAGCGTGCGCCCCGTATCGGACAGCGCGCCGCGAATCGATACCGAACGGTCCAGCGCCACCGCCATCTTGATGCTGGGTGGAAGGGCGGCCTGCAATTCGGGCAGCAGCGCCTTCACCTGATCGACGGTTTTGATGATGTTTGCGCCGGGGCTGGGATGCAGGATCACCAGCACGGCGGGTTTGCCATTGAACAGCCCGGCATTATTGACGTTCTCGACCGAGTTCGTAATGCTGGCGATGTCGCTTAAATGCACCGCCGCATGATTGCGGTAGGCGATGATCAAATCGCGATAGTGCGCGGCCACGGAGGCGACGTCGTTGGTATAGAGCTGGTAGCGAATGCCGTTATCATCCACATAGCCCTTCGGACTGTCGGCATTGGCCGCTGACAAAGCGGCGCGCACATCTTCCAAACCAATGCCGTATTGATTGAGCGGGCCTGGCTGCAAATCCACCCGCACCGCCGGCAGTGCAGCGCCCCCCAGTTCGACATCGCCGACGCCGCTGATCTGCGAGAATTGCTGTTGCAGAATCGTATCGGCAGAATCGTAGAGCTGGCCTGGGGTGAGCGTATCCGAGGTGAGCGCCAGAATCAGGATCGGCGCCTCAGCCGGGTTGAATTTGTTATAGGTGGGATTGGCGTGCAGGTTGGAGGGCAGGTCGGCGCGCGCGGCCTGAATCGCCGCCTCGACATCGCGGGCGGCGCCGTTGACGTCGCGGTCGAGGCCAAATTGCAATGTGATGCGCGTGCTGCCGACACCGCTTTGCGAGGTCATTTCCGTCACATCCGCAATGATTCCGAGATGGCGTTCCAAGGGCTCGGCGACCGTTTGCGCCATCGTCTGCGGGCTGGCGCCGGCCATTTGCGCCATAACCTGGATGGTGGGGAAGGAAAGATTCGGCAGCGGCGCCACTGGCAGCCTGAAAAACGCCAATATGCCCGAAAGCGCGATGCCGATGGTGAGCAGCGTGGTGGCGACCGGCCGGCGGATAAAAATCGCGGAGAGATTCATGCGGGGCGGCCTTCTTCCGCGGAACCTTCGGCGGGGCGGTCGTCCTCTTGGGGTCGGCTGAAGCGCCGCGCCAGCGCATCGAATGCCAGATAGATCACCGGCGTGGTGAACAAGGTGAGGACCTGGCTGACCATCAGCCCGCCGAAGATCGCCAGCCCGAGCGGCGCGCGCAGTTCCGAGCCGGTGCCTCCGCCTAGCCAGAGCGGCATGGCCGAGAGCATGGCCGCGACCGTGGTCATCAAAATTGGGCGGAACCGCAGCATGCAGGCCTCGAAAATCGCATCACGCGGCGATTTGCCCTCGTTGCGCTCGGCATGCAGCGCAAAATCGATCATCATGATGGCGTTTTTTTTCACAATGCCGATCAGCAGCACGATGCCGATAATGCCGATCACATCCAGCCCGTCACCGGCGAGCCATAGAAACACTAGGGCGCCGATGCCGGCGGAAGGCAGGGTTGAGAGAATCGTCACCGGATGGATGAAACTCTCATACAGAACCCCCAGCACGATATACACCGCGACCAGCGCGGCGATGACCAGGAACAGCTCATTGCCGAGCGAATTCTGGAACGCCAGCGCAGCACCCTGGAAACTGGTTTGCATGGATTTTGGAAATTCCAACTGTTTTTCCGCCGCGCTGATCGCATCCACGGCATCGCCCAGCGAGGCGCCCTGCGCCAGATTGAAAGAGACCGTCGTGGACGGAAACTGGCCGAGATGTTCGATCACCAGCGGTTCCTTTTGCACCGTGAAGGTGGCGAAGGCGCGCAGCGGAACCTGGCCGCCACTGGAAGACGAAGACGGCAGGTAGATATTGTTCAGCCCGGCGAGCCCCTGCGTCATGCTCGGATTGACCGCCATGATCACCCGGTACTGGTTGGTCTGGGTGAAAATGGTGGTGATGATGCGCTGGCCGAAGGCGTCATAGAGCGCATTATCCACGGTCGCCGGGGTGATGCCGTATTGCGCCGCGTTCTGCCGGTTGATGTTGATATAGATCGAGAGCCCGCTGGCCTCGAGATCGCTAGCAACATCGGTGAGTTGCGGAAGGGTTTTGAGCTTGGCCATGAGTTGCGGCACGTAGGTCGTGAAGTCACCCAAATTCGCGTCTTCCAGCGCAAATTGATATTGCGTTGCCGAAACCGTGGTATTCAGCGTCAGGCTCTGCACCGGCTGCATGTACAAGGTGATGCCGGGCACCCCTGCTACTTCCTTTTGCAGCCGGCGGATGAACTGGGTCGCGGTAAGGCTGCGGCTTCCCTCCGGTTTCAGATTGATCAGAAAACGGCCTTCGTTCAGCGTGGTGTTGGTGCCGTCGATGCCGATATAGGATGACAGGTTTACGACATTCTTATCCTTCAGGATCGCATCGGCAAGTTGCTGCTGATGCACGGCCATGGAGGAATATGAGGTGGATTCCGCCGCCTGGGTGATGCCCTCGATGACTCCGGTATCCTGCACCGGAAAAAATCCTTTCGGAATAAAAACATATAGCACTACGGTGAGGATCAAGGTGAGGATCGCAACCCCCAGCGTCAGCCTGGCATGGCCCAGCACCCAATGCAGGCCGCTTCCGTAGCCGTTGATGATGGCGGTGAAGATTTCCTCGGATTTGCGCTCGAAGCGATTCGGGCGCTGGTCCTCCTTGCTTTGCAAAACCCGGGCGCAGAGCATCGGCACCAACGTCAGCGCCACCACCGCCGAGATGATGATCGTCACCGCCAAAGTGACGGCGAATTCGCTGAACAGCCGGCCCACCACATCGCCCATGAAGAGCAGTGGAATCAGCACGGCGATGAGTGAAACGGTGAGCGAAATGATGGTGAAGGCGATCTGCCCGGAGCCCTTCAGCGCGGCCTGCATCGGGCTCATGCCCATTTCGATATAGCGCGAAATATTTTCGATCATCACGATCGAATCATCCACCACGAAGCCGGTGGCGATGATCAGCGCCATCAGCGACAGGTTGTCGATGGAAAAACCGAACTCATACATCGCCGCCAGCGTGCCGATCAGCGAGACCGGCACCGAGATGCTGGGGATGATGGTGGCGCGGAAATTGCGCAGAAACACGAAAATCACCACCACCACCAAGGCGACGCTGAGCAACAGCTCGAACTCGGCATCGGATACCGAGGCGCGGATGGAGGTGGTGCCGTCGGTGAGGATCGTCACCTGCATCGCCGGCGGCAGGCCGGCGGTGAGCCTGGAGAGCTGCGCCTTGATCGCATCGACGGTGGTGATGACATTGGCGTTGGGCTGCCGATCGACATTCAGGATGATCGCCGGCGTGCGGTTCTTCCAGGCGCCAAGCTCGGTATTCTCCGGCGCCGAAACCACGGTCGCGACATCGCCAAGCTTCACCGGCGCGCCGTTTTTATAGGCGATCACCAGATCGTTATATTGCGCGGCATCGGTGATCTGGTCGTTGGCGTTGATGGTATAGGATTGCGCCGGTCCGGAGAAACTGCCCTTCGGCGTGTTGACGTTGAGATTGGCGACGGTGGTGCGGATATTGTCGATGGAAAGCCCGTAGGCGGCGAGCGCCAGCGGGTTGACCTGGATGCGCACCGATTGCGTGTTGCCACCGCTGATCGTCACCAGGCCGACGCCGGAAATCTCGGAGATTTTCGAGGCGAGGTTGGTATAGGCCAAAGCTTGCAGATCGGTCAGCTTCAAGGTTTTTGATGTCACCGCCAGGGTCATGATCGGCGCGTCGGCGGGGTTGACCTTGGCGTAGATTGGCGGGGCCGGCAGGTCGCTGGGCAAAAGGCTGCCTGAGGCGTTGATCGCGGCCTGCACCTCTTGCTCGGCGATATCCAGGCTGAGCGAGAGGTTGAATTGCAGGGTGATGACCGAGGCGCCGGCCGAGCTGGCGGAGGACATCTGGTCCAACCCCTCCATCTCGCCCAGTTGGCGCTCCAGCGGGGCCGTGGCCGAGGAGACCATCACATCCGGGCTGGCGCCGGGATAGAAGGTCTGCACCTGGATCGTGGGATAATCGACATCCGGCAAAGCCGAGACTGGCAGGAATTTGAACGCCAACAGGCCGACCAGGACGAAGGCGATCATCAAAAGCGACGTTGCAACCGGCCTCAGGATGAATAAGCGGGAGGGATTCATTGAATTCGGCCGGCCGCTTTACTGCGGCGCCGCTGCGGCGCCCCCCTGTTGCTGGCCCGAATCGCCGCCGGATTGCCCTGGCTGGAAATGCTTATGCTTGTGCTTCTTCCATTGGTGCTGCCCACCGGAGTCGGCCCCACTGCTTGTACTCCCGGCGTCTGAACCAGCTGGCGAAGCTGCCTCGCTGGCGATGGTGACCTTCATGCCTGCGCTCAGGCGGTCGATCCCGTCAGTCACCACCACATCTCCCGGCGCAACGCCCTTGGTGATTACGGCGTTCGTGCCATCGGTGGGGCCGGTCGTCACCACCTGCACTTTGACGCTGTGATCCGGCTGGACCACATAAACGTAAGTACCGGGCGCACCATCCTGGACCGCCGGCGAGGGCACCAGAACGGCGTTTTGCAGCGTATCGACCAGCAAATGGATATTCACGAATTCATTCGGAAACAGCGCGTCATTGCCGTTGGCGAAACTGGCGCGCAGGTTCACCGTGCCGGTGCTGGTCGCCACCTGATTGCCGATCGCGGTCAGCGTGCCGTCGGCGATTTTTGTGCTGTCGTCGCTGGACCAGGCGCTGGCGGTCAGGGCGGCGCCGGATTGCTTGCGGGCCAATACCTGCCCCAGCTCGGTTTGCGGAATGGCGAAAATCACGGTCATGGGCGAGATGGTGGTGATCACCGCAATGCCGGTGGTGCTGCCGGAGGTGACGTAATTGCCGGGATCGACGAGGCGAAGCCCGACCAGCCCGCCGACCGGGGCGGTGATATGGCAATAGGCGAGATTCAGTTTCGCCGAGTCGATATTGGCCTGATCGACCTGCACGGTCGCCGCGTCCTGCGCCACCAGAAAGCGCTGATCCGCGACGGTTTGCTGGGAGATGGAAACCTGGCGTTCCAGAATCTCGTAGCGGGCGAGGTCTGACCGGGCCTGCGCCAAGCTGGCGGCGTCCTTTGCCTGCTGGGCAGTAAATTGCTCCAGGCTGACCTGATAGGGCCGCGGGTCGATCTGGGCCAGAAACTGCCCTTGGGTTACGGTCTGGCCTTCGGTGAATCCCACCTCGGTCAAATAGCCGCTAAGCTGCGGCAGAACGGTGACGGTGGCAATCGGCGTGACGGTGCCCAGCGCTTCCAGCGTCTCGGGCATGCTGCCGGAGAAGGCTTTCGCGACGCCGACGGCCTGCGGCGCCGGGGCCCGAACTGGCTTGGTGCCGGAGTGCTTCCAGTAGGCGATGCCGGCGATGACGAGAATGATGGCGGCAATGATCCACCAGCGGCGGCGGCGCTTAGGCTTGGGGTCAACCACGCAGAACTACTCCTCGTCGCGCCAAGTTGTTGCACGGTAACAGTCTTTTCTACCAGCGCCCCGCCCCATGGGAATGTTCGCGGCGTGACATGACGGGTACAAATTGTAACAGTGGGCTGTCGGGATCGAAGACTTGCCTATCTATCCTAAAGAATCCGCTCATACAGGTCATCCCATGCCGGATTTTCCGCCACGATCAACCGCACCCGCCACGCCCGTTGCGGCCAGTTCTTGATCGCCTTCTCCCGCTTGATCGCCGCGGCAATGTCCTCATGCCGTTCAAACCAAACCAGCCGCTTCACGCCGTACCGCTTCGTGAACCCTGCGACGATCCATTCCCGATGCTCATAAACCCGCCGTGTCAAATCAGCCGTGACACCCACATACAAAACCCCGTTCGGCTGGCTCGCCATGATGTAAACCCATCCGCCACCCGTCAACGGATCAGGTCATTTCCCCCCATATACGGACGCAACACTTCCGGGATTGTCACCGAACCGTCTTCGTTCTGGTGGTTTTCCAGAACCGCGATCAAGGCGCGGCCGACCGCGACGCCGGAGCCGTTGAGGGTGTGGACGAAACCGACAGTTTTGCCCTCGGTCTCTCGGTAGCGCGCATTCATCCGGCGGGCCTGGAAGGCGCGGGTGTTGGAGCACGACGAGATTTCCCGGTACATCCCCTGCCCCGGCAGCCAGACTTCCAGATCATAGGTTTTGGCCGCCGAAAAACCGGTATCGCCGGCGCAGAGCAGCATGCGGCGATAGGGCAATTGCAGTTTTTCCAGCACAGTTTCGGCGCAGCGCGTCATGCGTTCATGCTCCGCATCGCTGGCATCCGGATGGGTGAGGCTGACCAGCTCCACCTTGATGAACTGGTGTTGGCGCAGCATGCCGCGCACATCGCGCCCGGCGGAGCCGGCCTCGGAGCGGAAACAGGGGGTGAGTGCGGCAAGGCGGATGGGCAAATTCGCGCCGGAAATGATCTCGCCGGCGGCAAGATTGGTCAGCGGCACCTCGGCGGTGGGGATCAGCCAGCGGCCATCGGTGGTCTTGAATAAATCCTCGGAGAATTTGGGAAGCTGGCCGGTGCCGTACATGGTGGCGTCGTTCACCAGCAGGGGGGCGGCGGTTTCGGTATAGCCATGCTCGGTGCTGTGCAAATCCAGCATGAACTGGCCGAGCGCCCGCTCCAGCCGGGCGAGTGCACCTTTCAAGACGGTGAAGCGTGAGCCGGCGAGTTTGGCGGCGCCGGCAAAATCCATCAATCCCAAAGCTTCGCCGATTTCGAAATGCTGTTTGGGCGCAAAAGCAAAATTTCTGATCTGGCCGAAGTGTTTCTGCTCTTCATTATCCGCCTCATCGCGCCCCTCGGGCACCTCCGGGTCGAGAATATTGGGCAGTTCGGCGAGAAGGGCGTTGAGTTTCGTTTCGACTTCCGGCAGCGTAGCCTTTGCCACCGCAATTTTCTCGCGCGCCTGCCGGCCTTGGGATTCCAGCGCCGCGGTATCTTCGCCGTTGCGCTTTGCGATGCCGATCCGTTTGGAAAGATCGTTCAGAAATGCCTGCTCTGTTTCCAGCGCGGTGACGATGGTTTTGCGGCGCTGATCCTGTTGTAGAATTTCAGATGCAGATGCGGCTTTCCCACGCCGCGCCAAAGCTGCATCGAACCCTTGCGGATCGGCGCGGATGGCTCTGAGATCATGCATCTTCAACCACTTTCGGTTCGGCCAGCTTCACGGAAATGACGGAAATCTCATATAAAAGCAGCAGCGGCCCCGCCAGAATGCACATGGTGAGCGCGTCCGGCGGCGCCAGGATGGCGGCGATGATGAAGCAGCCGACATAGGCGTAGCGGCGGTATTTCTTCAGCCCCGCCGAGCTGAGGATGCCGACCCGCCCAAGCAGTGTGAGCGCCACCGGCAGCTCGAAACTCACCCCGAAGGCGAAAATGATCTTCATGACAGTGGCGAGGTATTCGCTCACCTTCGCCATCAGCTGAATATCAACCCCGCTGCCATGCGGCGCCTGTGTCTGAAATCCCAGCAGGAATTTATAGATGGTGGGCAGCACGATATAATAGGCGAGCGCTCCCCCCAGGAAGAACAGGATGGGTGTTGCAACCAGAAAGGGCAGCATCGCGCGCTTTTCTTTCTTATACAGGCCGGGCGCGATAAACAGCCATAATTGCGTGGCGATTACGGGAAAGGAGAT
>JAMFRY010000006.1 GCA_026225015.1 Alphaproteobacteria bacterium | reverse complement strand
GCACCATCAGCTTCAGCCTTCCGGCCAACGTGGCGCTCGGCACCGCGGCGGCCGCGATTCAAAAAACCATGAGCGATCTGGACGTGCCGCTTTCGATCCATGGCGGCTTCGCCGGCACGGCGGCGGCATTTCAATCCTCCCTCGGCGCCGAGCCGCTGCTGATCCTGGCAGCGCTCGCCGCGGTTTATATCGTGCTTGGGATTCTCTATGAGAGCACCATCCACCCCATCACCATCATCTCCACCATCCCCTCGGCCGGGATCGGCGCGCTGCTGCTATTGCTGTTGCTCAACACGCCGCTCACCATCATCGCGCTTATCGGCGTTATCCTGCTTATCGGCATCGTGAAAAAGAACGCCATTCTGATGATCGATTTCGCGCTGCAGGTGGAGCGCTCGGACCATCTCACGCCGGAAGCGGCAATTTTTCTGGCGGCAAGCCTGCGCTTCCGGCCGATCCTGATGACGACCTGCGCCGCGATTCTGGGCGCGGTGCCACTGGCCATCGCGCTGGGGCAGGGGGCTTCATTGCGGCAGCCTTTGGGCATCACCATCATCGGCGGTTTGATCGTGAGCCAGGCGCTGACTTTATACACCACGCCGGTGATCTATGTGTTCATGGACCGTCTCGGCACCCGCCTGCGCGGCCGACCCAACACGGCGCCGCCGCGCGGCATCGCGGAACCCGTGTGATGCGCTTGGCCGGAGATTTTATGAAGTACCGCATCGTCCCGCTGTTTCTGGTCACTGCACTGAGCAGCTGCATGGCCGGCCCCAATTACCACCGCCCCGCAGCGATCGTGCCCGCCGGCTTCAAGGAGGCGCCGCCCGGCTGGACGCAGGCAAATCCGGCGGATGGAATCCCGAAAGGGAAATGGTGGATATTATTTAATGATCCCGATCTTAACCGGCTGGAACCGCTGGTAGTGGTCTCCAACCAGACCGTGGCAGCCGATGTTGCGGCATATCAAGAAGCGCAGGAGATCGTCGCCGAAACACGCGGCGGGCTGTTCCCAACGGTCGGCCTTACCGGCAGCGCCACCCGCGCCGGTTCGGGCAGCGGTTCCAGCGGCGCGTCCATCAGTATCGGGCCGCGAACCTCCGGCACATTCGAGGGCAGCATCGGCTGGACGCCCGATATCTGGGGCAAAATCCGCCGCGAAGTACAGGGTGATATTGCTGCGGCGCAGGTAAGCCAGGCCGA
This sequence comes from Alphaproteobacteria bacterium, assembly GCA_026225015.1. Lineage (GTDB taxonomy): Bacteria > Pseudomonadota > Alphaproteobacteria > Acetobacterales > Acetobacteraceae > Acidocella. The sequence goes on along the minus strand of JAMFRY010000006.1, from coordinate 8,518 downwards.
TCTCGCTAATGCCACGCTCTCCGCGCAGGCCACGCTCGCCACCGATTATGTCGATCTGCGCGCCGCCGACGCCAATATCTCGCTCCTTAAGCAAACCGTGAGCGCCTTTCAGCACAGCCTGCAGATCACCCAAAACCAGTTCAATGCCGGCATCGCCGCGCCCTCCGACGTGATTACCGCGCGCACCCAGCTTGAAGGCGCGCAGGCCCAGCTGATCGGCGAGGGCGCCGTGCGGGCGCAATTCGAACACGCCGTCGCGGTGCTGGCCGGCCATGCGCCGAGCGATCTTTCGCTCCCGCCCGGCGGGTTGCTGGCCACAATTCCCGAAATTCCCCTGGTTTTGCCCTCCACGCTGCTGCAGCGCCGGCCCGACATCGCCGCGGCGGAACGCACCATGGCCGAGCAAAACGCTCAGATTGGCGTCGCCGAGTCGGCCTTTTATCCCGATATCAGCCTCTCCGCTTTAGGCGGCTATGCGGCAGACCCGATCGGCGGCCTGTTTTCGGTCAGCAATGCCCTGTGGTCATTGGGCGCCAGCGGCAGTGAAACCTTGTTCGAGGGCGGTGCGCGCATTGCAACCGTCAAGGCCGCGGAATTCGCCTATGATGCGAGTATCGCCAATTACCGGCAGACCGTGCTTACCGCGTTTCAGGATGTCGAGGATGATCTGTCCAATCTGCGCATTCTGGCCCAACAGGAAGCGGTCGAACAGGCAGCGGTGGCTGACGCCGCGCGCGCCGTGCAGATCGCGCTGAACGAATACGAGGCCGGCACGCAAGCCTACACCACCGTCGTCACCGCCCAGGCGACCTTGCTCTCCGATCAGCAAAACTTGGTAACCGTTCAGCAGGATCGGCTGATCGACAGCATTTCCCTGATCCAGGATCTCGGCGGCGGCTGGCAGGCGGCTCCAGCGCGTTGATCGCCGGACAACCTCCCGGGCAACCTGCCGGACAACCTGCCGGACAACCTGCCCTGGCGTCCTGGGCAGAAAAGGTATAGAGTACTCGAACGGCGCTTTTCGTTCTGGTTGTTGCGTGCCTTCTCTGCGATCCTGTCGCGGCCACGACGCTTTCCAACAGTTGAAGAGTATTTTTGGCCCGCACGTCGTGGGTCGCTGTTTGTTAGGAGATGCGTTATGGCATCAGGTACAGTTAAGTGGTTCAACGCGCAAAAAGGCTATGGTTTCATTCAGCCGGATGACGGTTCGAAAGATGTGTTCGTGCACATTTCGGCCGTTGAGCGTGCCAAGCTCGGCACGCTGAACGAGGGCCAGAAGATCCGCTATGAGATTCAAAGCGGCCAGCAGGGCAAGCTGTCGGCGGAAAATCTGCAAGTCGCCTAAAAGCGGCTTAGTCTGCTTCAGTTTTTAAACGGCGCCGCCACAAGCGGCGCCGTTTTTTTGTTTGCGTGCGGAATCGCCTGGCGGCGCCAAAAACTGTGCCCGATTTACAACAATCTGAGAATGTTATCGCTGTCGTTGGCATGGCCTGATGTTTTGCAATCGGCCATCGCTATAATGTCGATAAAGCGCAATACTAGGTTGGAGAACTTATGAACTTACGTACCATCCTCGCCGCCGCAACGTGCCTCGTTCTGCCGGTAGTAGCCCACTCCCAGCCTGTCACCGGCCCTTATGTCTTCGTCAACGGCGGCGCCGGGTTACTCCAACCCGTCCCTTTTAAATTGTCGGACACCGGCGATACGGGACGCTACCAGTACAAATTGGGCTACGCGACAACCGGCGGCATCGGTTATGGTTTTGGCGACGGTTTTCGCGTCGAGCTCGCCGGTGACTACATCCATAATACCGCCCATAAAATTGACGACAGCTCCAGCCTGCAAACCGCGACGGGTGGCGCCGAGAAAGATTACGGTGGTTTCATCAACGGTTTATACGATGCCTCGGTTGGTCTGCCAGTTTTCCCGTTCATCGGCGCCGGCCTGGGTTTTCAAACCGTTGCCTATGATCCTTCGATTGACTCCTATAATGCGGTCAGCGGGCATTTTGGCCAGGTTTTCAACAACAAGGTGAGCCTGGCCTACGACGTGATCGCGGGCCTCTCTTATCCGGTGGCGCAGGTTCCAGGCCTATCCATCACCGCGGAATATCGCTTCATGCAGCTGGTCCAAAGCCGGCCGCACCAGGTGAGCAGCTTCGGCGGCAGTATCCACATGGGTCAGGAATCCACACATTCCTTCCTGGTAGGCGTGCGCTATCAAATCTTCAATCCGCCGCCGCCGGCGCCAACTCCCGCGCTGGTCCCGACTCCGGTGGCGGCCCCGGCCCCGGCCCCATCCAAAACCTATCTGGTGTTCTTCGATTGGGATAAATACAACCTCACCCCGCGCGCGGTGAGCGTGATTGCGGAGGCCGCCGGGGACAGTAAAGCCGTCCAGATTACCCGCCTCGTTGTTTCCGGCTACACCGATACCTCCGGCACGCCGACCTATAATCTCGGACTTTCCTGGCGCCGCGCCAAGGCCGTTGCCGCGCGGCTGGTGGCCGACGGCGTATCGGCCTCGGAAATCGATACGCAGGCCTATGGTGAGACACATCTGCTGGTCCCGACCGGTCCCGGCGTGCGCGAGCCGCAGAACCGCCGCGTGGAAATCGTTCTGCAATGAGTTTTTTTAGAGCAAACCGAAGGATTGACAGTCTACGGCCAGCTTTCCTAAATGGCCTGGGGAGATTTTATCTGAAAATCAGGCCAAACAGGCGCGTGCCGGTTGCCGCTACGCTAGCGCGGCGCGAAGCAACTACCATATAAGTTTTTAACTCGTTCGTTTGTCAGGGAGATTTTTATGAAATTACGATTGAGCCTTGCCGCTGCTGCCATGGTCTTGCCGGTTATGGCGCATGCGCAACCCGTAACTGGTCCCTATGTCAGCCTTGGCGGCGGCACCAGCCTCATGAACCCGACCAGTGTCAGTAACTCGGGTGGTTCGTTGAAATATCAGTTCAAGCCCGATTATGCGGGCGTTGCCGGCATCGGTTACGGGTTCGGAAATGGTTTCCGGGTGGAACTCGGCGGGGAATATACCCGCAACACCGTCCATGCGATCGACGACGATTTTGGCGATAAAATCGCGGCAACCGGCGGCGAGGAGAAATATGGCGCCCTGGTGAATGCGTATTACGATATTTCGGTCGGTCTGCCGATCTTCCCCTATGTCGGCGCGGGCGGCGGCTATCTGTTCACCAAATATAACACCGACCTCTCAGGCACAAGTGCCGGCGATACGGTGAAGGTCAGTGGTACGCAAGGCAGCTTCGCCTACGATATCATCGGCGGTGTTTCCTATCCGATCGCGGAAGTCCCCGGCCTGTCGCTGACGGCCGAATATCGCTTCATGCAGTTGGTGCAGAGCCGCAGCTTTGTGGGTCAGGCCTCCGGTATCGATTTCACCGGGTCGGGCAAGCTCAAAGTCGGTCAGGAATCCTCGCATACTTTCCTGATCGGCCTGCGCTACCAGATCTTCAACCCGCCGCCCCCGGCTCCGGCCCCGGCGCCCGCACCGGCGCCCGTCGCGGCTCCGGCCCAGGCTCCGGCCAAAACCTATCTGGTGTTCTTCGACTGGGATAAATACAGCCTCACGCCGCGGGCGCTCAACATCATCAGCCAGGCGGCGGCAGACAGCAAAACCGCCCAGACCACCACGATCAATGTTTCGGGCTATACCGATACCTCCGGCACGCCGAACTACAATATCGGCCTGTCCTGGCGCCGCGCCAAGGCGGTCGCCGCGCAACTCGTCGTCGATGGCGTATCGGCGTCCGAGATCGAAACCCACGGCTTTGGGCAGACTCATCTGCTGGTCCCAACCGGCCCCGGCGTGCGCGAGCCGCAAAACCGCCGCGTGGAAATCGTTCTGCAGTAACGTTTTTCACTCCGGTAGCGTTACGAAACCCCGGCAGTTCGCTGCCGGGGTTTTTTCTTATGCGGACGACGCGGCGAAGACCATGCCGTTTGCCTGACGGCTCGGCTTGCGAGACCGATGATGAATTGTGAGCGGCGCCGACGCATGGAAATCGATCTATGAAAGCCACTCCACCGGCACATCCAAAGCCTGCGCGAGCTTTGCGATGGTCTCGGGGGTCCCCGTGCGGCGCCCAATTTCGAGATCGGACAGATAGCCCTGACCAATACCAGTTTTGAAAGTCAAATGCAGTTGCGTCTCGTCGCGCCAGTTTCGGATGGCCTTCAGTCGACTCTCTCCTCGAAGAATCGCGGCACTAACCTCCGGCGGAAGTACCACCCCGCCAGCAGCCAATTCAGCCTTCCGAGCATCGTAGATGGCCACATCGTCGGCATCCTCGGCATCGCGATCGGCTCGCTCAAGGAGCGCTTCGTATTCCGCTCGAGGAAGCACGACCAGCTCTTCGCCGCTGGGGCTCCGAATGATCTGTGGTGAACCCATGGCCTTTAGCTCCTCTTGTAAGTTGTCGTCGCCCGGCGGCCGATATAAATCGCCAGGATCATGGTTGCGTCGTCATCAAAGATCACCCGGTAGCTACCAATACGGAGGCGGTAGCCGCCGCGGCCTTGAAGGGCCTTTACATCGCCTTGGCCCGTCATAGCATAGCGGTGAAGCCCAGCTTCCACCTGCTCGCGCGCATCCCGTGGAAGGGCGTCGAGATCTTTCGCCGCGTTCAGCGTGAGGATGATCGTTTTCACGCGCGATAATACCGCCATATAAGGCGCTGCATCAAGCGATATTATCGCTCTCCAGCTCCCCACCAATGAGCAACGCAGCAAACCATCGAAGCATCGGCCAGACTCTGCTTTGGTAAGGTGCCGAATCTGGTGTGCGTGTGCGTTCTGGCGGAGAAGGTGGGATTCGAACCCACGGTACGCGTTAACGCACGGCGGTTTTCAAGACCGCTGCCTTAAACCACTCGGCCACCTCTCCAGGCAAGCGTGCAGCCTTTCACCTAATTCCCGTCACCCGGTCAAGGCCACGCCCAAGCGCCCGGCAAGCTCCTGGATGAACTGCCAGGCCACCCGCCCGGAGCGGCCGCCTCTTGTCACCGACCATTCCACCGCCGCCGCCCGCAGCGCATCCTGGCCGATGTCCAGGCCATACGCCTTCGCATAGCCCTCGATCATCGCGAAAAACACCTCCTGGCTGCCGTTATGGAATCCCAGCCATAAGCCGAACCGGTCCGAGAGCGAGACCTTTTCCTCCACCGCCTCGCCGGGATTGATCGCGGTGGCGCGCTCGTTTTCGATCATGTCGCGCGGCATCAGATGCCGGCGGTTCGAGGTCGCATAGAACAGCACATTATCCGGCCGCCCCTCGATGCCGCCATCCAGCACCGATTTCAGCGCCTTGTAATCGGCGTCCTCCCGTTCGAAGGAGAGATCGTCGCACAGGATCAGGCAGCGCCTGGCCTGGCCGCGCAGCAGGTTCAGCAGTTCGGGCAAAGTGCGGATGTCTTCCCGGTGAATCTCGATCAGCACCAGCCCCCCGGCTGCTGCGTTCACCGCCGCATGCACCGCCTTCACCAGCGAGGATTTGCCCATACCCCTGGCCCCCCAGAGCATGGCGTTGTTCGCAGGCAGGCCCTTGGCGAAGCGTGACGTATTCTCCAGCAATATCGCCTTCTGCTGATCGATCCCCCGCAACAGCCCGAGATCCACCCGCGACACCTTGGCCACCGCCGCCAGCCGGGCCGGGGAGGGATGCCACACAAAGGCTTCGGCTGTGGAAAAATCAGGTTCGGCCGGCTTGGGCGGCGCCAACCGCTCCAGCGCTTCGGCGATCCGCAACAAAATCCGCTCATCCATCGCTGCCTGCCTCCGGTCAAAATATTCACCACCGCGCAGTTGACTGCGCGGCGCCGCAACCTATGGTCCGCCGCGTATCAAAACAACCAGGGAACTGCATGTTCATCGCCAACGCCTATGCCCAAACCGCCTCAAGCGGGTCCGCCTCGGGCCTGCCCGCCAGCCTCAGCTCGCTCATTCAATTCGCGCCGCTCGTCGCCATCGCCTTCGTCTTCTACTTCCTGGTCATCCGGCCGCAGCAGGTTCAGCAGAAAACGCTCAAGCAAAAGCTGGGCACCCTCAAACGCGGCGACAAAATCGTCACCGCCGGCGGCCTGGTCGGCACGGTAAAGAAAGCCGTTGAAGGGGCAACCGAAATCGAGGTGGAAATCGCGCCCAACGTCACCGTCAGCGTGGTCCGCGCCACCATCCCCACCATCCAGCCACCGCCGGCCGCGGCCAACGATAAGGCTTAAGAGAAAAGTCTATTTGCTTCTTTTTCTTCAGAAAAAGAAGTGCTTCTTTTCCCTCGCTTAGCGCTGAAATTTCATCCAGGACGGCAGGTTCGGCGTTACCAGCGCATTTCCCGCGATGAGGTTTTTCTCCAACGCGTCGATCCGCAGCATGGCCAGCCCGATCTGCCCGGCGGAGGATCGCAGCGTGCCGACCTCACTGCCCGCCGCCAATACCGGCGTGCCTGGGGCAGGGGGGGCAGCATCCAGCGTCACCGGCACCAGACGCCGCTTCACCAAACCGCGATATTTGGTTCGCGCCGTCAGCTCCTGGCCCATATAGCAGCCTTTATCCCAGGCCACGCCGTTCAGCTCATCGAACCCCGCCTCCAATAGCAGGGTCTTGTCCGGCTCCAGATCGGGCGGCCCGTCCGGCAGGCCAAGCACCAGCCGATGCGCATCGTAGGCGGCTTCGCTCGCGGTTTCCTGAAGATTCACCGAAGTGATAAGCCGAAAGCCGGCGGATTCAAGCCGCGGGTCCGGCGCCGAGACCGGCACTTCGGGCGGCGCGCCGTCCCAGGCTGCATATACAAAAAGCGACTCGGAGAGGTCCTGCAATTCCACCTGAGCCCGCAAGCGGAACCGGCTCAGGCGCCGCAGCAAATCCGCCAGCATGGCAAGCGGCGCCTCGAGCAACAGCCGGTCCGCATCGGCGTAGATGAAAAAATCGCTGATATAACGCCCTTGCGGTGAGAGCAGCGCGGCCCACACCGCACGCCCAGGCGCCACCAGCGCCACATCATTGGAGACCAGGCCGTTCAGAAACGAAACCCGGTCCGCCCCGGCAACGCCGATCACCCCGCGCGCGTTCAATCGAGCTATCAATGTCATGCGCGCAATCTGGGCGCTCGGCGAAACCGCCGCAAGCTTGCAAGCTGTTTTTGCAACCATCCCATAGTATAAGCAGCCATGGCTTATGATCTCATCCTTAAAAACGGCATCGCCGTACTGCCCGGCGGCGTTGTGGCGGCGGATATCGCCATAAGCGCCGGCCGCATCGCCGCGATCGGCAGCAATCTCGGCCCTGCCGAATCCTGTCTGGACGCCGCAAACCTGCATATCCTGCCCGGAATCATCGACCCGCATGTGCATTTCCGCGATGGCGGAAAATTGCCAAACGGCGCCGAGGGCGGCATTCCCGGTGTTGAAGACCTGCGCTCCGGCACGCGCGGCGCCATCCTCGGCGGCGTTACCACCGTCTTCGACATGCCCAACACCGAACCCCCCGGCACCGATGCCGCCAGCTTGCATGCCAAGCGCGACTATATCGCCGGCCGCGCCTGGTGCGATGTCGGCTTCTACGCCGGCGCCTCCAAGGAAAACGCCGATGCATTGGCGGCGTTGGAATTAATTGAGGGCGTCTGCGGGATAAAACTTTTCGCTGGCTCTTCCACCGGCAATCTGATGGTTGAGGATGACGAGAATATCGAACGCGTGATGCGCTCGGGCCACCGCCGCATCGCCTTCCATTCGGAGGATGAATACCGTCTGCAGGCGCGCAAATCCCTGTTCAACTGCGATGATCCCTATTCCAGCCACGCGCTCTGGCGCGACGTGGAATGTGCCTTCCTCGGCACCCGCCGTATCCTGGCCTTGGCCCGCAAAACCAACCGCCCGGCGCATATCCTGCATGTCTCCACCGCCGAGGAGCTGGGCTACATCCAGGATTATCGCGATATCTGCTCGGTCGAGGTCCTGCTCAACCACCTCGTCCAGCATGCGCCGGATTGTTACGACCGGCTGGGTGGCTATGCGGTGATGAACCCGCCGATCCGCGACCAGCGCCATGTCGATGCCGCCTGGGCGGCCGTTAATAACGGCACCGTCGACACCATCGCCTCGGACCACGCCCCGCATGACCGGGCTGCCAAGGAGAGGCCATGGCCAAGCTGCGCCTCCGGCCTGACCGGCGTGCAGACTTTGCTACCGATGATGCTGGACCAGCTCAACCAGCAGAAATTATCGTTGCTTCGCCTGACGGATCTGATGTCCGCCGGCCCGGCGCGGATTTATGGCGCCCGCAATAAGGGCCGCATCGCCGCCGGCTATGATGCCGATTTCACGCTGGTTGATCTGAAAAAAACCCGCCGGATCGAGAATGCCTGGATCGCCAGCCAATGCGGCTGGAGTCCTTTCGATGGCGTCACCACCACAGGCTGGCCGGTCGCCACCATCATTCGCGGGCAGATCGCGATGCGCGAGGATGAAGTCTTGGGAACCCCCATTGGCCGTGCT
>JAMFRY010000065.1 GCA_026225015.1 Alphaproteobacteria bacterium | reverse complement strand
GAGCAGTTGATAGGCGAGATACACACCCCGAATGCCGAAGTCGGCTACCTGCACGTCGTCGGGCCAATCCTGCCGCAGCAAACAATCCGCGACCTCGACGCCGAATCCGTCGTCGCCATTGAAGATGTTGCCGAGTCCGGCGATGAGGATGCCCATCAGGCGTCGACCCTGATCGGCTCGACCTCGGAGGGCGCGAAGTAGAGGAATCGGCCGTGCGGGTTGAATCCGTCGTCCAGCAGATCGTCCAGCAATTCACGCGGCGTACCGACCCCCACGGTGAAGCGGGTGCCTGGATATTCCTGTTGAAATGCGATCATCAGCGAGGGCAGCACGTCGATGGCGGCGGATTCCGCTGAGCCGATGGCGACATGGCCGCCGGTGCGCCCCATAATGCCCTCGATCTGATCCGCCGCCCTTTTGGCATCGCTCAAGGTCCGCCTTACATGGGCTGCGAAAATCTCGCCTGCCGCGGTCAACCGTACCCCACTGGAGCAACGATCGAACAGCGTGGTGCCGACATCGCGCTCCAGATCGAGTAGCCGCCGGTTCAGTGCCGAGGATGCAATATGTAGCGTCACGGCGGCGCTGCGGATCGAGCCGTGGCGGATGATGGCGTCGAAATAAAGATATAATCGCGGCGGTGGGACTGTTTGCATGCCCCCTCAGGCCGCGGCGTGAAAATACTTGCCAAGACAGGCCGGCTGGTTGAGCCGGATGCGCCGTCGGTCGCGCGAAATCAGCACCAATACGATCACGGTGCCGGCATAAGGCAATGCCGAGATCAACGGCGAAGGGATCGGTACGCCAAGACCCTGCAGATAAAGCGAAAGATAAGTGATCCCGCCAAACAAATACGCGCCGGCCAGCAGCCAGAAAGGACGCCAGGCAGCGAATACAACAAGCGCCAGCGCGATCCAGCCGCGCCCGGCCGCGAGATCCTGCGACCAGAGCGGCGAGTAGTACAAAGACAAATAGGCGCCGGCGATGCCCGCCATCGCGCCGCCGAAAGCGGTGGCGGCGTAGCGGATCGGGATGACCGGATAACCCATCGCATGCGCCGCATCATGGCTGTCGCCAACCGCGCGCAGGATCAGCCCGGCATGGGTTTTGCGAAGGAACCAGGCGATGGCGGCGATCATCACGAAGGAAAAGTAAATCAGGATATTCTGATCGAACAGAATCGGACCAAAAAACGGGATCAGCGCGAGGCCGGGGATCGCGATCTTGCCCAGCACGGGCGCCGAGATTCCAACATAGCCTGCACCCAGCAATGCCGCGAAGCCATGGCCGAAAATCGTCAGCGCCAGCCCGGTGGCGATCTGGTTGGCAAGGAAACTCAAGGTCAGCACGGCAAAAACCATGGAAATTAGCGCGCCCGCCACGGCCGAAGCGACGAGCCCGGCATAGGCGTTGCCGGTGGCATGGGCGGTTGCGAAACCGGCAATGGCGCCGATCAGCATCATGCCCTCCACGCCTAGGTTCAGTACGCCGGATTTTTCCACAATGAGTTCGCCGGAGGCGGCCAGCAGCAGCGGCGTGGAGGCGGCCATAATGCTGATGATGAAGCTGGAGGCATAATAAAAATCCATCACGCAGGCTCCGCGACGGCGAGCACCGGCCTGACGCGTTTGATCCGATGCAGGATCAGCACATCCGCGCCCAGCAGGTAGAACAGCAATACGCCCTGGAAAATCCCGGTAATGGCGTTGGGCAGCCGGAGACTGATCTGCGCTGCATCGCCCCCGAGATAAGAGAGCGCCAGCAACAGCCCGGCAAACACCACGCCGATCGGGTGCAGCCGCCCGAGGAACGCCACGATCACGGCGGCAAACCCATAGCCCGGGGTGATGCTGGTGGTGAGCTGGCCGATCGGTCCCGTTACTTCAATGATCCCGGCGAGTCCGGACAGGCCGCCGCTCACCAACAGCGCGATCCAGGTCAGCCTGGCATTGCTGAATCCGGCATAGCGGGCGGCGCGGGGCGCTTGGCCGACCACGCGCAATTGAAAGCCCAGCACGGAGCGGCCCATCACCTGCCACACCGCAATCGCGATCAGCGGCGCCAGCACGCAGCCCAGATGGATCGTCGTCAAGCCGATATTCGGCGTGGTGGCGCCCGCGGAAAACATCGCCGATTGGGGAAAGCCAAAGCCCATCGGGTCCCGCCACGGTCCTGTCACCATCCAGACCAGCAAAAGCTGCGCGATATAAACCAGCATCAGGCTGGTGAGAATTTCGTTGGCGTTGAATCTCAGCTTCAGAAACGCCACGATCCCGGCCCAGAACATGCCGCCCAGCACCCCGAAGACCAGCACCACGGGATAGAACCACCAGAACGCTTCGTTGGGGAAAAACAGCGCCAGCCCGCCGCCGGCCAGCGCGCCCAGCGTGAACTGCCCATCGCCTCCGATATTCCAGACATTGGCCCGATAGCAGAACGCCAGCCCGACCGCGATCATGATCAACGGCGCCGCCCGCACCGCCAGCGACTGCAAGCCGCTGGAGCTGGTGAGCGGCGAGATCAGAAAGGTCTCGATCGCGGTGACCGGCGGCGCGCCCATTGCCGCGAAAATCACCCCCATGGTGAGGATCGTGAGCACCACCGCCAGTACCGGCGAACCATAGGTCCAGAATTCGGAGCGCGCGCCGCGCGGCTCAAGCCGGAACTGCATGCGCTTCCTCCGGCCTGGCAGCGTCGCTGCCGCCCATCAGCAGACCGATCCGCTCGATCGTCGCCTCCTTAACCGGCATCGGCCTGGAGACGCGGCCGGCCGCGATCACCGCAATGCGGTCGCAGAGCAGTAGAATTTCGTCGAGGTCCTGCGAAATCAGCACGATCGCCGTACCGGAAGCGGCCAATGCCGCCAGCGCCTCGTAAATCGCGGCGGCGGCGCCCGCATCCACGCCCCAGGTCGGCTGGCTGATCATCAACACGCCGGGCTGCTGCAACACCTCCCGCCCGACCAGGAATTTCTGCAGATTGCCGCCGGAGAGCGAGCGCGCCTCTGCCTGCGGCCCGGTGGTGCGGACATCGAACCGCTTGATGACGTCCGCCGCAAAATCCCGGCTGCGCTTGTGGTTGATGAGACCCAGCCGGTGCAGCGCGCCACGCACATGCGCCGACAGAAATCCGTTCTCCGAGAGCGTCATCGGACCCACCGCGCCGTGGCCGTTGCGCTCCTCCGGCAGAAAGGCGCAACCGCGCCGCCGCCGCGCCCGCGGCCCGTCATGGCCGATCGGCGCGCCATCCAGCAGAATGTTTTTGGGCGCGCCGGCCGGAATTTCACCGGAAAACGCATCCATCAACTCACTCTGTCCGTTGCCCGCGATGCCGGCGATGCCGAGGATCTCGCCCGGCGCAACCTGGAAGGAAATATCTTTCAAATCCGTGCCGAATTGCTGGTTCGAGCGGATGGTCAGCCGGTCCAGCACCAGGCGCGGCGCTTGCAAGCTGGGAGTTTTATTACCGAATGTCTGTTGCTTCAGCTTCGCGCTGATCATCAGCTCGGCCAGTTCGCGCGCGGTTTTCTCCGCCGGCGTGCAATGCGCCACCACTTTGCCGAGCCGCATGATCGTTGCGCGTTCGCATAATGTCCGGATTTCTTCGAGCTTATGGCTGATATACAGAATCGAACAGCCCTGCTCGGCGAGCCGGCGCAGAGTGGCAAAAAGTTTGAACACTTCCTGCGGTGTCAATACCGAGGTTGGTTCATCCATGATCAGCAGCTTGGGGTTTTGCAGCAGGCAGCGCACGATTTCGATACGCTGGCGCTCCCCCACCGACAAATCATGCACCGCGCGGGATGGGTCCAGCGGCAGGCCGTAGCGGGTGGAAATGTCCAGAATACGGTCATGCAAACCCAGCCGGTCGGCCGGGTTGTTCAGCCCCAAGGCGATATTCTCCGCGACCGTGAGCGCCTCGAACAGCGAGAAATGCTGGAACACCATGCCGATGCCAAGGCTGCGCGCCTGCGCCGGGCTGGCGATGCGCACGGTTTTGCCTAGCCAGGCGATGCTGCCCGCATCGGGTTTCATCACGCCATAGATGATTTTAACGAGGGTGCTCTTTCCCGCGCCATTCTCGCCCAAGATTGCATGTATTTCGTTCTGCCCGATGGTCAGGTCCACGCGGTCATTGGCGAGGCAACCCGGAAATTGCTTGGTAATCCCGCGCAACGCTAATAAAGGCGGAGGGTACGGGCCTGCCTGCTTGCTGGTTTCGGAATCCATACCCGTAACCAAGCAAGAATTGGACCACTCATTTCGGTTAACGCCGCTGTTCAAAAATTGCTGGCTGGGCGCGGCAATTGGCGTTAGACGCGAGGGCGCGGACCAGATGGGGAGTGCAGATGCGGCTCTGGATAAAACGCCCGCTCGCCGGCATGCCAGAGGGTGCGGAGGGCGGACTGGTCCTGGACGATACGATCATTGCGGCTTTTGTCGGAGCCCGTGAGCAGCCGGTGGTGGATGCGGTGTTCGATGCCGGCGCACATGTCGTATTGCCGGGGTTGATCAACACGCATCACCATTTCTATCAAACCCTCACGCGCGCTTATCCCGCGGCGGTGGACAAAAAACTCTTCGACTGGCTGGTGGCACTTTATCCGGTATGGGCGCGCATCACCGAGTCTGAGTTTCGCGTCGCCTGCCGGCTTGCCTTGGCCGAACTCCTGCTCTCGGGCTGCACCACCGCCGCCGATCACCATTATTTGTTTCCCGCCGGCCTGCCGGATGCCATCGACATTGCCTTTCAGGAAGCCGCCAGCCTGGGCATTCGCGCCGTGCTCTGCCGCGGCTCAATGGACCTCTCGACCGAGGATGGCGGCCTGCCTCCACCTTCCGTGACCCAGAAAATCGACACCATCCTGGCCGATGGTGAACGCCTCGCCAAAACCTGGCACCAGACCGGCCCCGGCGCGATGCGCCAGGTTGCGCTGGCGCCCTGCTCGCCGTTTTCGGTCACCGCTGATTTGATGCGCGAGACGGCGGCGCAGGCCGAGGCGCTGGATTTGCGGCTGCACACCCATCTTGCCGAGACCGAGGATGAAAACGCCTTCTGCACGACAAAATTCGGCAAGCGCCCGCTGGATTACCTGGAAGATTTGGACTGGGTAAGCAATCGCGTTTGGTACGCGCATGGCATCCATTTCAACAAAAGCGAGATCCAGCGGATGGGCCAGGCGGGCTGCTGCGTCGCGCATTGCCCAAGCTCCAACATGCTGCTCGGCTCGGGCATCTGCCCGGTCGGAGAGCTTGAAGCCGCCGGCGTGGGGGTGGGTCTTGGCGTTGATGGCTCGGCCTCAAATGACGGCTCCAACATGATCCAGGAATTGCGGCAGGCTCTGCTGCTGGCTCGCGCCGGCAGGGGGATCGAGGCGGCGCGGTTCACCGACCCGATCCGCTGGGCCACGCAGGGCTCGGCGCGGTGCCTCGGACGCGACGATATCGGCCGCATCGCCCCTGGTTTGCAGGCCGATCTTGCTTTTTTCAAACTAGACGAGCCGCGCTTCTCCGGCTTTGGGGACGGGCTCGCGGCACTCATCACCTGCGGCGCGCATCGCGCCGATCGCGTCATGGTCGGGGGCGCCTGGCGGGTGATAGACGGCGCCATCCCCGGCCTCGACCTTGCGGCGCTGATGGTGGCGCATAACGCGGCGGCCCAGAGACTCAGGATTTAAGACTGAAGGTTTAAGCAGCCGCCAGCACGCTGCGCATGACGAAACGAACCAGATCCGGCTGGCCGCGCGCGCCCAGTTTGGAATAGATTTTGTTCGAGTAGTTGCGCGTGGTCTCGATGGTAAGGCCGAGTTCCGTGGCCGCTTGCGCGATGCTCATGCCGCGCGCCAGGGCCAGCGCCAGCCTGGCTTCACTCGGCAACAGTACGAAGAGTTCCGCCAGTTGCTCGCAGCGATTTGCCGTGGACCAGTTATCGCCATGAACATAGGCGATCACCGCGGGGTCGGGCCTGGCCGAAATCGCGCATTTGTGGGTTGGCACCAGCAACATATCGAGCCAGGGATCGCGGCTGAGGATGATCGCGCGCGGCCGGCTTTTCGGGTTGGCGCTCAAGGCCTGCACGGCGGCGATGATTTCACGATCCAACTCCCTTGGCCGGGCCGTGAGCCTGCCGGCGGCGTCGCGGGCCAGAATCCCCGATTGCGCCAGGAGCGTTGCGCCTTGAGCATCGGTGTCCAGGACTTCGCCTGAGGGGCCAAGCGACATCCAGCCAAAGGCGAGCCGGGAGATGGCGTCGTTGGCGACGGACGCATTGAAACGCTCCCGCTCCAAAGCCGCGAAATTACGCAGGGCGCTGCGCAGATAGGGCGCGATCGCTGTCAGCAAGGCGTTGTTTTCCGCATCGAAATCTCCGCCCTGGCGGGTGACGACGAGCCAGGCGTTTACCCCGCCGGGCTCCATTACCCGCATGATCTGCAACGCGCGCATGCCGCAGGGGAGCAGGAAATTCTCGTAGTAATTGTCATGCAGCGTCTCGCCGGGGCTCAGCAATTCGTCGAGGCTGTAGGCCCGTCCTTCGGCCAGTTCGTAATAGGGCAGCGGGTCCAACGCGTAGAGATGTTCGTGATACAGCTTGGAGAGCAGCGGCGGTGAGGCGGTGCCGGAATAGAGATGCACAACCTCGTTCAGCGGTTTGCCTGAATGCCGGAAGGTGAGGGCGGTATAATCTGCATGCATGGCGATCCGGAATTGTTCGAGAAAGCCCGCCCAAAGCGGCTTTTCGAATGCGCCGTTCAGCAGCGAGGGCAATAGTTCCAGAACATGGCCGGGAAGCACCATGAGCCAACCTCCATTACGAACTGTATAACTTTCCTTCGCGCAGCGTAATCTGCCGGTCCATGCGGCGCGCCAGTTCCGGATTATGGGTTGCAATCAGCGCCGCGACATTTTCGGCACGGACGATGCGCAGCAGTTCCGCAAATACGATATCCGCTGTGGCGACATCGAGATTGCCGGTGGGCTCGTCCGCCAGCAGCAAAGCAGGCTGGTTGGCAAGTGCGCGTGCGATGGCGACGCGCTGCTGCTCGCCGCCGGAGAGCTTGCCGGGCAGATGATGGGCGCGCGGCCCCAGATTGAGTTTGCCCAACAGCTCCATCGCGCGCTTGTTGGCTTGCCCTTCGGACTTGCCGGCGATCATTTGCGGGATGGCGATGTTCTCCAGGGCGGTAAATTCGGGAAGCAAATGGTGAAACTGGTACACAATGCCGATGGTGCGCAGGCGGATCTCCGTGCGCGCCGCATCGCCTTGCTGGCCGGCATCGGCGCCGTTGATGATTACCGCGCCGCCATCGGGTTTTTCCAGCAGCCCGGCCAGATGCAGCAAGGTCGATTTTCCGGAACCCGAAGGCGCCACCAAAGCGACGATCTCGCCGCGCTCCAGGGTCAGGCTGGCGCCATTGAGAACGGTCAACGATCCGCCTTCGGTTTTGTACACCCGCGAAATGCCGGACAGGCGCAGAATATCACTCACGGCGCAGCGCCTCGATCGGGTCGATTTTTGCCGCGCGCCAGCTTGGATAGAGTGTCGCCAGCAGCGAAAGTGTCAAGGACATCACGAGCACTTCCGTCACCTGATGCCAGTCCAGCTTGGCTGGCAATTGTTCCAGGTAGTACACGGTGGGATCGAAAAGCGGCGTGCCGGTGAGTTTCTGTATGAACTGCCTGATCGCATCGATATAGGCGCAGAATACGGTTCCCAGGCCGAAGCCGATCAACGTGCCGAGCACGCCGACGGAGGCGCCGCACATCAGGAAAATCCGCAAAATCGCGCCGGAGGACGCGCCCATGGTGCGCAGAATGGCAATGTCGCGCGCCTTGTCCTTCACCATCATGATCAGCGAGGAGATCACGTTGAAGGCGGCGACCAGAATGATCAGCGTGAGGATCAGGAACATCACATTCCCCTCCACCGTCACGGCGGCCAGGAAGCTGTCGTTATTCTGCCGCCAGTCCTGGACATTGATCGGGAGTGTGATGCACTTCTGAATGGCTTGCTTGATGGCGTCGTCATGATCCGGATCGGTCACATAGACCTGAATTTCCGTTGCCGCATTGGGCAGCTGGAATAATGTCTGCGCGGCGGCCAGGGGGATGAACACGAAGCTCGAATCATATTGCTGCATGCCGGTTTGGAAAATCGCCGCGACCTTGAACGTCTCGATGCTGGGAATCGTTCCGATGATCGTGGCCTTGCCTTGCGGCAGGATCAACTGGAGGGAAGAGCCGATGGAGAGGTTGAACTGGCCAGCCAGGCCCGCACCGATTGCGATCGTGCCGTCTTGGGAGAGATCGTTCAAATTCCCGGCAATGACATGGTTGGAAACCGTCGGCAGGCTGGCCAGGCCCGCCGGCGTAATACCGCGCGCGATGCCGCCCAGCGCGCCGCCTTGCGGGCCAGACATCAGCACCTCACCCTGCACGATCGGAAAAGCCGCGGTCACGCCAGGAATGTTTTTGATCTGGCTCGATTCCGCATTGTAGCTGACCAGTGGCTGGCCCGCGGCATAGACGCCGATATCGCCATTCAGCCCGAGAATTTGCGAGAGCAGTTCCTGCCGGAAGCCGTTCATCACGCTCATCACGATGATCAGCGTCGCCACGCCGAGCGCGATGCCGACCAGCGAGAAAATGGCGATCACCGAAACAAAGCGTTCGCCGCGGCGCGCGCGCAGATAACGCGCGGCGATTTTGCGTTCAAATGCGTTGAACATCAACAGGAGCGCGATCGTTTCGGGACGGCGCATAAATGCGCCGTCCCGAAACGTGAATCGCCCTCCATTACAACAAGCAGAGGCGTGGTCACGCCTCTGCTACCTTGGCCAGCGCATCCTCGACGGAGAGTTCAAAACGCTCGCCGGTTGAGCGCCGCTTCAGCTCCACCGTTCCGGATGCGGCGCCGCGCGGGCCGACGATGATCTGCCACGGATGCCCGATCAGATCTGCCTCGGCAAATTTAACGCCAGCGCGCTCCTGCCGATCATCGTACAGGCAATCGGCGCCGAGCTTTCCGTGGATTTGTTCACAGATCGCATCGGTTACGGCGTCGCCCTGCCGCAGGTTCAACAGCCCGGCCTTGAAGGGCGCGATTGCATCCGGCCAGATGATTCCGGCCTCGTCATGTTTGGCCTCGATAATGGCGCCGACCAGCCGCGAGACGCCGATGCCATAGCTGCCCATTTCAGGATAGATTTTGCTCCCATCCGGCCCGGGCAGGTCAAAGCCCATCGCTTCGGAATATTTCGTGCCGAAGTAGAAAATCTGCCCAACCTCGATCCCTCGGCCTTCGCGCCTGCGCTCCTCCGGCACCTGCGCCCAGGCGGCGAGATCGTGCTTCTCATCCGTCGCGGCGTAGATCGTGGTGTTGGCCTGATAGAATGCATCGATCGATTCGGGACCATAGCCCACGCTCAGCGCATCGCCGGATTCGAACGCCGCATCGTAGAACACCCCGCTTTCGCCGGTCGGCGCCAGAATATGGAATTCATGGCTGAGATCGCCGCCGATCTGCCCGGTATCGGCGCGCATCGGAATGGCGGTGATGCCGATGCGCTGGAAGGTGCGCATATAGGCCAGCATCATCTTGCGATAGCTCAGAAAGGCGCTTTGGTAATCCAGATCGAAGCTGTAGGCGTCCTTCATCAGAAACTCGCGGCCGCGCAGCACGCCGAAACGGGGCCGTACCTCGTCGCGGAATTTCCATTGGATATGGTAGAGAATCTGCGGCAGGTCGCGATAGCTCTTGGTGGCGTCGCGCAGGATGGCCGTGATCATCTCCTCATTGGTCGGCCCGAACAGCAATTCGCGGTCATGCCGGTCGGTAATGCGCAGCATCTCCTTGCCATAGGCGTCATAGCGGCCGCTTTCCCGCCATAAATCCGCGCTCTGGATGGTCGGCATCAGCATTTCCTGGGCGCCGCTGGCGTCCTGCTCCTGGCGCACGATCTCCGCGATTTTGGCCAGCACCCGCAAGCCGGCCGGGAGCCAGGCATAGATGCCAGACGCCATCTGCCGCACCAGCCCGGCGCGCAGCATCAGCCGGTGCGAGGAAATCTGCGCCTCGGCCGGTGTTTCCTTCAACGTGGGAATCAGACTGTGAGAGAGACGCATCGGACACCTTCAAGACGACGCAAGCTGCTTAGCCGCGGATGCCGCTTCGTGCTATACTAGGCGGAAATTCTTAGTCGATCCAACGCAGCGCCCTGACCGCGGCGATCCGACCCCACAGCTTGGTCAAACAAGCGGAATCTGCTTAACACACCCGGCGTGAACCCGCTTATTCTCATCCCGGCCCGCCTGGCCTCCACCCGCCTGCCCGACAAGCCGCTGGCCGATATCGCCGGGCTGCCGATGATCGTGCACGTATTGAATCGCGCCCGTGAAGCCGGTTTGGGGCCGGTGGCCGTCGCCTGCGCCGAGGCGGAGATTGCACAGGTGGTCACCCAAGCCGGCGGCCGCGCCATCCTCACCGATCCGGCACTGCCCTCCGGCTCGGACAGGATTTACGCCGCCCTGCAAATCCTCGACCCGGATGGCCGGCACGATGTCATCATCAACCTGCAAGGCGATCTGCCCGGCATTCCGCCAGATTTTCTTAGCAATGTCCTGAAGCCGCTGGCGGAGCCGAGATTCGATATCGCCACCCTGGTGGCCCCGATCAGCTCGGCGGAGGAGGCGGCATCGCCCTCGGTTGTCAAATGCGCTTGTGCGTTCAGAGAGAATGAAACAGTCGCCCCGGCGCTGTATTTTTCCCGGAACATCATCCCGTCAGGAGATGGGCCGCTTTGGCACCATATCGGGGTCTACGCCTATCGCCGGGCGGCTTTGGCGCGATTCGTGGCCTTGCCGGAATCGCCGCTGGAAGTGCGCGAGAAGCTCGAGCAATTGCGGGCTCTGGAAGCCGGTTTTGCGATCGGCGCCGCCAAGGTTGCCTTCGCACCCTTTGGCGTGGACACATCTGCCGATCTCGAACATGCGCGCCAGAATTTGAGGACCCAAACATGACCGCCGAGGTGCAAAAAATCGCCTTTCAGGGCCAGGTCGGCGCCTATTCAGACCTTGCTTGCCGCACTGCCTATCCTAGCCTGACCACGCTGCCTTGCGATACGTTCGAGGCCGCGATCGAGGCGGCGCGGGAGGGCACCGCCGCGCTCGCCATGCTGGCTATCGAAAACTCGCTTGCGGGCCGCGTGCCGGACATGCACGCCCTGCTCCCTGAAAGCGGGCTTTCCATCATCGGGGAATTCTTTCTGCGCGTCGAACATTGCCTGCTCGGCACCGCGCAAGCCTCTCTGCAAACGATCAAACGCGTCCATTCGCATGAAGTGGCGCTGGGCCAGGTTCGGAGCCTCATCCGCGAACTGGGCGCCGTTCCAGTTGTGGAAGGCGATACCGCGGGCGCCGCGGAAATCATCGCCCGGCTGAACAATCCGCAGGACGCCGCCATTGCCTCCTCGCTGGCGGCTGAGCTGCACGGCTTGAAAATCCTGCGCCGCAATGTGGAAGACGCCGCCCATAACACCACGCGTTTCTACATTATGGCCAAAACCCCGCGCTTGCAGCCGCGCGAGGCGCCCAATCTGATGACCACCTTCGTCTTCCGCGTCCGCAACGTGCCGGCCGCCCTGTACAAGGCCCTAGGCGGCTTTGCGACCAACGGCGTGAATATGACCAAGCTGGAGAGCTATATGGTCGATGGCCGCTTCACCGCCACCCAGTTCCTCGCCGAAGTCGACGGCCATCCGGAGGATAAGGCGCTGCGCCTGGCCTTTGAGGAGCTGAATTTCTTCTCCCAGGAAACTAAAATCCTGGGCGTGTATCCTGCCGCTGCGTTTCGCCTGGAGCAGCGGCAGGGATAACGCCGATGGATCAGGCGTAGTTGAGCAGCGATTTGATCTCGAGATATTCATGGAAGCCGAATTCGCCCCATTCGCGCCCATTGCCGCTGCGCTTATAGCCGCCAAACGCCGCATGGAAATCGAACCCGCCATTAATGCCGATCCAGCCGGCACGCAGGCGGCGCGCCACTGAACGACAGGTTTCCGCATCCACCCCGCTGACATAGCCGGCCAGACCGAAATTGGAATCATTTGCAATCGCCACGGCTTCATCGGCATCGCCGTAGCCGATCATCACCAGCACCGGCCCAAAAATCTCCTCGCGGGCGATCACCATGTCGTTGGTGCCGGCAAACACGGTGGGCTTCACATAAAAACCTTTCTCCAGCCCTTCCGGCGGCCCCAGGCCCCCGGCGATGAGCTGCGCGCCTTCATCCAGGCCCTTTTGGATATATTCTTGGATAATATTGTACTGCCCCTTGGAGACCACCGGACCCATGGCGAAATTGCCATTCGGATCCCCCACCGTCACCGCCTCGGCAGCCTCGCGCGCCGCCCGGGCGGCGTCATCCAGCCGTGCTTTGGGCACCAGCAGGCGCGATCCGGCGCTGCAGGTCTGGCCGGAATTGACCATCATGCCGGAAGTCGCGCTGGCGACATTGTCGGACAGGCTGGCATCGTCCAGGATGATGAAGGCGCTCTTGCCGCCGAGTTCCTGGCAGACGCGCTTGACGGTCGGCGCCGCCGCCTTCGCTATTTCCACGCCGACCTGTTCGGAGCCGGTGAAGGAAATCATATCCACATCCGGATGGGTGGAGAGCGCATTGCCGATCACGGCGCCACTGCCTTGGAGCATATTGAACACGCCGGCGGGAAGGCCGGAGGACGCGATGATCTCGGCCAGGATCTGCGCGGAATAGGGCGCAAGCTGGGGCGGCTTCAGCACCAAAGTGCAGCCGGTGGCGATCGCCGGAAATACTTTCACGGCCACCTGGTTCAGCGGCCAGTTCCAGGGCGTGATCAGCCCGCAAACGCCGATCGGTTCTTTCACAATTCGGGTGGCGCCGCGCTGCTCCTCGAACTTGAATTCCTGCAAAACCTCGATGACGGTTTGCAGATGCCCGGCGCCCAGAAAGGTGTGGAACCCGCTGGCCAGCGAAGCCGGCGCGCCGATTTCCTCGCGCACCGCATCGCCGATTTCGCTCTGCCTGCGATTGTACTCCGCCTTGATGGCGCGCAGATATTCCAGCCGCGTCTCCCGGCTGGTTTCCGACCAAGAGGAGAAAGCGGCGCGCGCGGCGGCGACCGCCAGATTAACGTCGGCCACGCTGCCCAGGGAAATCCGCCCGGAGATTTCCTCGGTCGCCGGATTGATCACATTGGCGGTTTTCGGCTCAATGGGGGCGACCCATTTGCCGTCGATATAGAATTTCAGATATTCGCGCATGACAACTCCCTAAACGCTCGCGGCCAACTTCCCAGCGCGGCATAAGCGCGCTTTGCGTTGAACCATCCCGTCCGCCTGCTTCGGCTCGGGCCTGACAGCCTGCAACATCTACCCACCTGAAACAATAGCGCGCCGGCCGCCGCATTCTAGCGCCGCGACAATGGCGGCTTGCAAAATTCAACCTCTTTTCTATGCAGGCTGCACCCCCATTTATCGGTTTGCAGGCAGCGCAGGAGCAGAGAACCATGGAAATCAAACGCAGCGGCTCGCAGCCTTCGGTCAAGGGGCCGGAAGCCTATTTCACCGGCATCGTCCGGCTCGATGCGCCGTTCAGCGGCAGCGGCGATGCCCGCATCAGCGGCGCCACCGTCACCTTCGAGCCCGGCGCGCGCACCGCCTGGCATACCCATCCGCTCGGCCAGACGTTGCTCGTCACCTCCGGCCTCGGCCGGGTGCAGCGCAAAGGCGGACCCATCGAGGAAATCCGCCCCGGCGACATCATCTGGTTTCCGCCCGGCGAGAAGCACTGGCACGGCGCCGCGCCGCATTGCGCGATGACCCATATCGCGATCGCCGAAAAGTTGGACGGCAAGAATGTTGACTGGCTGGAGCAGGTGACCGACGAGGAATATAACTGGGCGCCCTGATCGGATCGCAACTGCGTATGGAAACTGAAATCGTCATCATTGGCGCCGGCGCCGCCGGCATCGGTGCCGCAATGCGGCTTTCCTCCGCCGGCTTTACGCCGGTGCTGGTGGAAGCCTTGCCCCGGCTTGGCGGCCGGGCCTGGACGGTAGAGGCCGCCGGCTGCCACCTCGATCTCGGCTGCGGCTATCTGCACTCCGCCGACCGCAACCCCTGGACCGATCTTGCCCAGCGCAGCGGCGTGCAGGTGGTCCGCGAGCACCCGGCCTGGGACGAACAATATAAAAATCTCGGCGCCGAAGCGGCAGAATGGGAAGCCGCCGGCGCAGCCTTCGACCGCTGGGGCGAGCGCATCATCAAGTGTCCCCCGGCAAGCGACATCGCCGCCGAGGCGCTGGAGCCGGATGGCCGCTATAATGCGTTTTTGCAGGCTATGAGCGGCTATATCAGCGGCGATGAGCTGGAGCGTATTTCCGCCCGGGACTATGCCGCCTATGACCAGGCCTCCACCTATTGCAACTGGCGCGTGCCGGCGGGCTACGGCACGCTGATTGCCTCCAACGTGCCGTTGACCACCGAAATCTGGCTCGGCATTCCGGTGGAAAAAATCGGCATCGAGGAGAAAAGGTTAAGCCTCCACACCGCCAACGGCACGCTGCGCCCGCGCGCGGCGATCGTCACCCTCTCCACCAATGTTCTTGCCGGCGATTCCATCATCTGGCCGGCGGCGCTCGATCCGTGGCGGGAAGCCGCGCGCCGCCTGCCGCTCGGCAATGCCGAAAAGCTGTTCTTCGAAATCACCGGCTCCAGCCCGTTCGAGCCGGAGACGCATGTGCTGGGCGATCTGTTCAACCCGGCCACCGGCAGCTACTATATCCGCCCCTTCGGCCGGCCGATTATCGAATGTTTTCTGGGCGGCGCCGGCGCGCGCCATGCGGCACGCGCTGGGCGGGATGCAGCCTTTGCGCGAGCCCTGGACCAGCTCGTAAATCTCTTCGGCGCCGAGGTCCGCACTTGCCTGCGCCCGCTCATCGCTTCGGACTGGACCAACACGCCCAGCATCAACGGCGCCTATAGCCATGCGCTTCCGGGCCAGGCCGATGCCCGCGCCGTACTTGCACGCCCTTACGATAACCGCCTGTTCTTCGCCGGCGAAGCCACGCACGGCAGCGACTTCTCAACCGCGCATGGCGCCTATTTAAGCGGCCTGCGCGCCGCGGATGAGGTGATCGCGACGTTAGAGCATGGGGTGTGAAGTTGCGTAGGATGGGATGAGTTCAGAGGCTGGGCAAGAATTCTACCGTGCCGGCCATCCGAAGGTTGTTTTCTGCGCTCCGGTGCTCACGGCCCGCGAGGCCGCTCCGCTCCATACCCTCCGGCCGGCGCCAAGAGGCGCCTCTGGCTCGGCACAGCGAATTCTTGCCCAGCCTCGCAGCGAAGCCCATCGTTCTGCGTCCGTCGCAATTGCAGGAATCGATAGGCTTCGCTGGCTCTGCCCATCCTACGCTACTGATGGACGCATTCAGCCACGCAGGAGAGCCATGGCTTTCTGTTTGATCTCATCGAGCTCCGCCGCGCTCGCTCGTCCTTTTCGCTTGGCTTGCCTTGCTTGCCAATCAACGCTTTTGATCTGGTCCGCGAGCGCCACGCTCGGCCGGTCGCCTGCAAGACGAACCTCAAAGGGATAATCCTTGATTTGCGTGGTGGTCGGGCAGCAAAGCAGCAACCCAGTACGCCGGTTATACGTAACAGGACTCAGCACCACCGCTGGCCGGTGCCCCGCCTGTTCATGCCCGGCTTGCGGGTTGAACTCCAGCCAGATGATATCACCCGCATCCGGGACGTATTCGGGTTTCCGTCGCTTTGACCCAGCTTCGGTTGGTTTTGCAGGCGATTCACGTTTCATCCCGGCGCTTGCCTGCCAAACGTCACAGAGGAGCGTTTCTAGAGTAGTTCCTTGCCGGATGGTTCGCCAAAATCAGCCTCGCGGTGGAGATTCTCTGGCGTGATTTGCGCCAGGAGATGTTCCAGCGTCACCGCTTTGCGGATCGGCGCGATGACAATGCACCCGTCCTTGGCCCGGATATCAACATCCTGGCCGATGCTCAAGTCAACAATATCGAGAATTGCCGAAGGAATTCGCACTGAGGCGCTGTTCCCCCATTTTTTGACCTGAGCAGGCATAATTCCGCTTCCGTTGCTCCATTGTAGATACATGAGGATGCGAGTGCGGTCAAGGAGAAAGGCTGTCCCCAGAGCTCAGCAAGCGATGGGCGTAGCGAAGCGAGACCTATCGTTTGGGTTCGTCGTTATTCCGTAACGTCGCGGCTTTAAGGGCGACCGCTGCAACGACAGGAGTCGATGGGCTTCGCTTGCGCTCAGCCCATCCTACGCTGCTACGCTGCGCTCACTCGTCCTGCGTTTCGGTCTGTTGCTCCGCCGGCGCATCTCCCGATG
>JAMFRY010000064.1 GCA_026225015.1 Alphaproteobacteria bacterium | reverse complement strand
GCCGGCAGCCATTTATTGCCGCAAGGCGCGGATGCAACGGCCAAGCATGATCAGGGCTACGTGACCTCGGTTGCCTATTCGCCAAGCCTTGGCCATTGGATCGGGCTCGCCTTGCTGCAAAACGGCCCGGCGCGGCTGGGCGAGGTGATCCGGGTTTATGATCCGGTGCGCAACGGCGATCTGCTGGCGGAAATTCTGTCCCCGGTATTTGTTGACCCCGAAGGGAGCCGCTTGCATGGTTGAGCCGGCATTGCTTGCGCAGGCCGCCATTTCCGGCGCCTGCGTGCAAAGCGCCATGGTGGCCCTGGCGCCGCAGCGCAGCCTGGCCAGCATCGCTCTATACGAGGACGACCCGAAACCATTATCGGATGTGCTGGGACAGCTACCATTGCCAGGAAGAACGTTGCGGGCTGACGGCGTGCTGTACCTTTGGTCAGGCCGGGCAAGCTGGCTGGCGCTGGCGGATGGCGACGACACGGATTTCAGCGAAACTCTGGCCCGACGCCTCTGCGGCCTGGCGGCAGTGACGGATCAAAGCGATGGGCGGGCGATGCTGCGCGTGCAAGGACCATCCGCGCGCGACGCCCTTGCGAAATTGCTGCCGATCGACCTGCATCCCGCCGTGTTTGCCATGGACGCTACTGCGTTGACGCTCGCCGGTCATATCAGCGTGCAAATCTGGCGGCGCGCGGAAAACGCCTTCGAACTTGCCTGTTTTCGCAGTTTTGCCGAGGACTTGTTGGAGGCATTGCACGCGGCGAGCCGGGAATTTCAAACTTAAAAAAATGATCGAGCTTGAATACCGCGCGCCGCGCGCTTTATGAAAGCTTTGAAGCTCCGCAGGAATGATCTTATGCCGCAATCAAAATATGTTCTCACGCTCTCATGCCACAACCGCCCCGGCATTGTCGCCGCCATTTCCACCTATCTGTTTGAAAGCGGCGCCGATATCCGCGAGGCGCAGCAATATGACGATCTTCAAACCAGCCAGTTTTTCGCGCGCATCGCCTTCGATGTCGGGCCGGCAGGCAGCCAGGCCGAGGCGCTGCAAACCGGTTTGCAAAATGTTGCGGAACCGTTCAAAATGACCTGGAAACTGAACGACGCCGCAACGCCCAAACGGGTGCTGCTGCTGGTCTCGAAGTTCGACCATTGCCTGGTGGATTTGCTCTATCGCTGGCGAATCGGCGAATTGGAGATGACACCGGTTGCGATCGTCTCCAATCACGGGGCGGAACATTTTGGCAGCTTCGACCTCTCCGGCATTCCGTTTCACCATCTGCCCATTGCAAAAGATACGAAGCAGGAACAGGAGGGCCGAATCTGGTCGCTTTTCCAGGAATCCGGCGCCGAGCTGGTGGTGCTGGCGCGCTATATGCAAGTGCTCTCGGACGCGCTGACGGCGAAACTTAACGGCCGCTGCATCAATATCCACCATTCCTTTCTGCCGGGTTTCAAGGGCGCCAAACCCTACCATCAGGCGCATACGCGCGGCGTGAAACTCATCGGCGCCACCGCGCATTACGTGACCGCCGATCTCGATGAGGGCCCGATCATCGAACAGGATGTGGAACGAATCAGCCATCAGGACACGCCGGAAGATCTGATCGCAAAGGGCCGGGACATCGAGCGCCGTGTCCTGGCCCGCGCGGTGCGCTACCATCTGGAAGACCGCGTGATTCTCAACGGCTCAAAAACAGTGGTGTTCAAATCGTAGCCAGGTAGCCGTCGTAACCCGCAGGCCACCCCAAACGTCATCCCCCGCGAAGGCGGGGGATCCACGACTTTACAGTCGCAGGATGGGTTGAGCGCAGCGAAACCCATCATCTTTCGGATGTGCCGCCCCTTAAAACTCCGTCCAACCATCCCCCGCACTCGCCGCCGCAACCAGCTGAGGTTTCGCAGGCGTTTTAATGGCAACGACTTTGGTCGGCATTTGCTCAGCATGAAGCCGCGGCGCTGCGGCTTTGCGCGGCGGAGCCGGTGCGCGGGCCGCTTGCGCGCTTTGCCCGGTGATAAACTTGGCCGTCAGCTGCGCCAGTTCGCTTGCTTCCGATGCCAGGCTGTGGCTGGCCGCGGTCGATTGCTCAACCATCGCGGCGTTCTGCTGCGTGACCTGATCCATCTGGTTCACCGCGCTGTTGACCTCGTGCAGCGCGGTGGCCTGTTCCTTGGCCGAGGCGGCGATCTCCAAAATCAACCCGTTTAGCTGCGCGACCTGCCCGCCAATTTCGCCCAACGCCGCACCGGTTTGCCCAACCAGGCTGACGCCGGCCGTGACCTGCGCACTGGAGGCTGAGATCAGCGCCTTGATTTCCTTGGCCGCATCCGCCGATCTTTGTGCCAGCGCCCGCACCTCGGTTGCTACCACCGCGAAACCCCTGCCGGCATCGCCGGCGCGCGCCGCCTCAATCCCGGCATTCAACGCCAGTAGATTGGTCTGGAAGGCAATCTCGTCGATCACGCCAATGATGTTGCCGATCTCATTGGAGGATTTCTCGATGCCGTTCATGGCCGTCACGGCCTGATTCACGATTTCGCCGGAACGGTCCGCCTTGGTCCTGGCATCGTCGGCCAGCTTGCGGGCCTCCGCGGCCCGCTCGGCGGTTTTGCCCACCGTCGCGGTGATCTCATCGAGCGCGGCGGCGGTTTCCTCCAGGCTGGCGGCCTGCTGCTCGGTGCGGCGGGAGAGATCGTCCGAAGCCTGGGTGATCTCTTGCGCACCCGAACGCACAGCTTCGGTGCTGGAGGTAATCGACGTCATCGCGCCCTGCAGCGTCAGCATGGCGGCGTGATAATCCTCTCGCACGCCGGCATATTCCGGGGGCATTTCGCTGGAGATCCGGTGCGTGAGGTCGCCATCGGCCAAAGCGCGCAAAGCCTCGCATAAGGTGGCCGTGACCATTTCGCCGCTGGCAATCTTGGCCCGCTCCTTGCGTTTGAGGGCATCATCCAGGGAAGCCAAGTATATTGAAATGGCCAGATCCATATCCAGGAACGCCGCCTTGGTCATCGCGGCGATTTCCGCGGCGGTGACGTCAGAATTTGATTTTTTCCTCCAAAAGCCGCGGGTTTTGGGCCAGCGCGCCTTTAATACCGCCGCGGCAAACTGCTCCACGAGCAAGGCGTAGCCGGCGATATACCAACGGGGCTCAAGTCCGATCCGGGCGTGAACCTCCCCGACTTTGGTGACCGCCGCAACATAGCTTTGGTCAAAAGCGCCATCCGATATCATGTCCCAGTGGGCGCGTTGACGCGATTTCGCGCTGTCCACCATCGCAGCGCCGGAAAAAAAGGTCTGCGTTTCCGGCTCAGAGCGGATTTTGTCGTAAAAGCTGTTCAGGGCTGCTGGCAGCGCCGCCATCAGAATAGGTTTCAGCGCTTTGAGCCGCGCCCGCATGGCGTCGTCGATACCGATAAAGGTGAGGCGTCTGGCAAGTGTATTCTCGGTCGCGGGTGGCGTGGGCTCGTGCTTCATGAAGCGTCCTCGTTAAGCAATTGGAAAGAATACCACCCAGCTTGCAGCCGCGGCGGAATAGCGAAATGGAAAAGGATCGGCGATCGGTGGAAACTGGTTGAGGCGATTTCATTCAAGGTCCGACAGAACCGCAATTTAACCCCAGCCGGTTTAAATTCCCGTTAATAGCCGCTCGAAGGTAATTCCTGAGTCGTGATGATTCTGCAATGAGCCTCTGTATCAACGGCGGTTTTTCAACAAGAATTCTTTCCGATGGCCGGGATTGCCTGCCACTTTTGCCTGCCGGCTGTTTTCGTTTAAAGCACTCACGCTCCACGCTTTGGCGTTGACAGCCATTGTTCTTTTTAATTATCTTCTTTAACTGAGAAGAATGTGCAGAGGTATCCCTTTTGGTTCAAACGCAACTCATTGACGGCAAGGCGTTTGCCGCCAGGCTTCTCGCGGAAATCGGCGCGGAAGTTGCGGGCTTGCGCGAAACCCACAACCTGCAGCCCGGATTGGCGGTGGTGCTGGTGGGGGAAGACCCGGCCAGCCAGGTCTATGTGCGCAGCAAGGCCAAACAGACCGTGCTGGCCGGCATGCAATCCTTCGAGCACAAGCTGCCCGCCGAAATTGCGCAAGCCGAGTTGATCGCGCTGGTGCGGCGGCTCAACGCCGACCCGGCGGTGCATGGCATTTTGGTGCAATTACCGCTGCCAAAGCCGCTCGACGCCGATGCGGTGATCGCCTGTATCGACCCGGACAAGGACGTGGACGGCCTGCATGTCGTCAATGCCGGCCGGCTGGCGGCGGGGTTGCCAGGTTTGGTGCCGTGCACGCCACTGGGCTGTTTGCTGCTGCTGCAGGATTCGCTGCCCTCGCTGAGCGGGCTGGAGGCGGTGGTGCTGGGCCGCTCGAATCTCGTCGGCAAGCCGATCGCGCAGTTATTGCTGCAGCAGAATTGCACGGTCACGATCGCGCATTCCCGCAGCCGAGATTTGCCGGAGATTTGCCGGCGCGCGGATATTCTGGTCGCCGCCATCGGCAAGCCGGAAATGATAAAGGGCGCGTGGATCAAGCCAGGAGCAACCGTGATCGATGTGGGCATCAACCGCGTAGCTGGGCTCGAGGGCAAAACCAAACTCGTGGGCGATGTAGAGTTCGCCGAGGCGCAGGGCATCGCCGGGCTGATCACGCCGGTGCCGGGCGGGGTGGGGCCGATGACCATAGCCTGTCTACTCCGCAACACCGTCACCGCCGCCCGCCGCCAAGCCGGGCTCAATGAAAAGGAATCAACATGACAAATTCCTGGCGCTATCCCGTTCTGGGCGACCGGCATCGGGCTTTGGGCTCCAAGCTCGAAGACTGGAACGGCATGCCGACAGCCTGGACCTACAGCACCGATCTCAGCCACCATCACGCCGCGATCCGCACCAAAGCCGGGCTGATGGATGTGTCGGGTTTGAAGAAGGTGCATCTGGTCGGCGCACATGCCTCGGCGGTGCTGGATTATCTCACCACGCGCGATGTCTCCAAAATCACCCCTGGCCGCTCCGCCTATGCGTGTTTCCTGAACGAGGCCGGCAAATTCATCGATGACGGGATTTTGTACCGTACCGGCCCGAATTCCTGGTTCGTGGTGCATGGCAGCGGGGCAGGGCATCAGGCGCTGAGTTCCGCCGTAACCGGCCGCAATGTGGCGATGCTCTTCGACGACGATCTGCTGGATCTATCCCTGCAAGGGCCGCTGGCGGTGGACTACCTCGAAAAACACGTCCCCGGCATCAGGGAGCTGAAATATTTCCACCATATCCAGACAACCTTGTTCAAAAAACCCGTGATGATCTCTCGCACCGGCTATACCGGCGAACGCGGCTACGAGATTTTCTGCAAAAGCGAAGATGCTGGTCTGATCTGGGATACCATTCTGGCGGAAGGCGTCGCCATGGGCATCATCCCCTGCGCCTTCACCGCCCTGGATTGGCTGCGCACCGAAAGCTATCTGCTATTCTACCCCTATGATAATTCCGAAATGTACCCGTTCGCGCATGAAGCCCATGGCGATACGCTGTGGGAGCTGGGACTGGATTTCACGGTAAGCCCCGGCAAAACCGGCTTTCGCGGCGCCGAGGAGCATTGCCGGCTTAAGGGCAAGGAGCGGTTCAAGATTTTCGGCGTATTGCTCGAAGGCGGTGAAGCAGCCGATCCGGGCGATCCGCTTTTTGCCGACGATAAGCAGATCGGCGTGATCACCTGCCCGATGGTCTCCAGCCTGACCGGCAAATCCATGGCGATCGCCCGGCTGGACGTGGCATTCGCGGTGCAGGGCAGGAACATCTCGGTGGACCGCAAATCCGGCAGCGTGAACGCCATTACCCATATGCTGCCCTTCGACGATCCGAAAAAAACCAAGCGCCTGGCAGCCGGCTGAATATGGGTAAAAATAAGAGCCGGCCGGTTTATGAAAAACTATGCATCGACCCAAACGGGCGCGCACATCTGGTCGTCACCGAGCTGGAAGCACTCCCCGAGGATACGATCGAAGACGACCTCGCACTCTCCAACATCGAAATCTGGGTGGTGAGGCTGAGCGCGCCGGGGATTGCCATCGAGCCTTCCGGCAATCACCGGGCCTTTCGCGCGGTTGCTGATCTGCTCTGGCATTTATCGCATCGTCTGGCGCGCGAACCCGCAGGCCTGCGGCTCTATGCGGCGGGCAGCGAGGCGTTTTTATGGGACGTGATGAATCTTGCGAAGGATGCAGGCCTCACCGGAGAAGAAGTGTCTCTCGCCCAGGCAGGAACATTGCGGCGCCGGGTCTATTGTTCGCATTGCAAAACCATGAATGAGCATGTCCAAACCAATATCGTGCCCTGCCTGGGCTGCGGCGCGAAGCTGTCTGTGCGGGATCATTTCTCGCGGCGTCTGGCCGCCTATATGGGCGTGCAGGTGGATGCGGAGGCGCCAGGAGAGGCGCCACAGATCGAGGTTCTGTACCCATGAAGGCGCGCATTGCAAAAATCCGAAATTTTGCGACCGACATCAAGAGCCTGAGCCTGACGCCTGCAAGCGGCGTTGAATTTCCGGCGGCCTCGGCCGGGGCGCCTATCATCAGGGAAATTCCCGGCGCCGAACGGGTCTGGAAGAACGCCTATTCGCTGGTTTCGCCGGATGACCGCCAGAAATACGAGATCATCGTGCGGCGCGCCCCACATTCGCGCGGCGGTTCGGCCTGGCTGCACGATCATGCAGCACTTGGGCAGGTGATCGAGATCGGCATGCCGGTGAATTTGTTCCCCATGGAAGCGAGCGCGAAAAACCACCTTCTGCTCTCGGCCGGAATCGGGCTCACGCCGTTTTTAAGCTACCTGCCAGTTTTGCGGGCAGCGGGTGCTGCGTTTCAACTGCATCATTGCTGCCGGATCAGCGAGACGGATGCGTTTGGCGCTTTGCTGCCGGCTGACGAAAACATCATTCTGCACACCAGCCGCACGTCGCTCGATCTTGCAACGCTCCTGAGCAGCCAAAAACTGCACACCCATCTCTATGTTTGCGGGCCTGAGGCTTTCATGAATGTCGTGGTGGCGAGCGCGCGCAAGCTGGGATGGCCGCAAGCCAAAATCCACCAGGAAAGTTTTGCCAGCGCTACTGGCGGCGCGCCGTTCAAGGTAAAGCTGGCCCGGCGCGGCATCCAATTGCAGGTTAAGGACGATGAGAGCCTGCTGGAAGCGCTGGAGAATGTCGGCCTCTCCCCGCCCAGCCTGTGCCGCGGCGGCGCTTGCGGGGTTTGCGAATTGCCGGTGCTCGAAGGCCTGCCGGAGCATCGCGACCACTTTCTCTCAGGGGCCAAGCGCGAAGCCAATTCCGCGATCATGGCTTGCGTCTCGCGCGCCAAAACCCCCGAACTCGTGCTGGATTTTTAGAACCAATGAATATCAGCCTGAAACCGCTTGAGACCTTCCGCGGCGAATTCTCCACCCGCAATTCTGATGCCGCGATTTTGCGCTTCCCTTTCCCGTTCCCGGAAGATGCGTATATGTACGGCGTGAACATCGAACCGCATGTTCGCGGCGGACCAAGCGCCGCCTTCAACGCAGTCTTCGATATCGACGAGCATTATATCGGCGAATGTCATGACCGCGCGCTAACGTTGATTGACGATCCGGCACGCTGCCAGGTGCTCCCGCACATGATGGCGGCGGAATGGGATACGCTGGAACTGCTGATGGAGAGCCTGTCCACCGATTATCCGGAGCTGTTCCAGCTTGCCAAAAACGGCAATGCCTGGCGCTGGGTGAACCATCCTTTGGGGATCGACCAAGCCTTCACCTTCGGCCGGCCGGATACACTGCCTTATCCGCCCTTCGAATACATCACTCGCCAGGTGCAAGGCGATTTCACCCTGCAGGACCAGCGGAACGGAAATTTGTACATGGATGGCGGCATGGTGACCAGCCAGGCCGATTGGTCGTTGAATTTCGATCTGGGCATGTCGTTCCAGGAATGGCATGGGCCGGTGCCGCTGGCGCATGAACTCGGCGTGTTCGACCGCGCATTGCAATATCTGCTCCGCCTGCAACTGGGCAAGCCGGTGCGGCGGCTGAACTGGACGCTGACCGTAAATCCCAGGCTGGACACCTCGCCGGAAAACTACCCGCTCTGGGGTCCGGACAAGGCGACGGTCACGCCGGAGAATGTGGGCGCAAAGATGTGCCTGCGGGTGGAGTTGCAAACCTTGACGCGCCTTCCCCGCAGCAACGCGATTCTATTCGGCATCCGCGGCTATCTGATCCGCCTGGAGGAGCTGGTGCGCGTGCAAAAATTCGCCAAGCGAACGCATCGCGTGCTGCGCGGCCTGCATCCGGAAATCGCCGACTATAAGGGCATGGCGCGCTACCGGCAGACCATCATCGACTATCTCGCCCCGTTCGATGATGGCGCGGTGTTATCCTCCGGTACGGCGCCGGAGCAGGCGAGTCTTTGATTCGTCATTTAAGTTGGGGTTTTGCAGGTTTTTCGGCATAATGGCGTTATCCAGGGAGATGCAGGGATCATGCCGGCACAAACGCAGTTTAAAACGCCATCGCAGGTGACAGCGAAATCAAAGGCAGCCCCATCGAAGACCGTGAAGGTTATCCGGGCGCCGCTGCCGGAGGCGCTGGAGCAAGCGGGGCTGTCATCGGATGCGTTGCCGGAAATACCTGAGAATTATGCCACCGGATCGAATGCCGCGAGCGTTTCCGACCTTACTTTGGAACAGGCCATTGGCGCGCAGGTGCGGCAATTGCGCCGGCGCGTCGGCATTACGGTCTCGGAACTGGCGGCCGCGGCGGGCCTGTCGGGCGGCATGTTGTCGAAAATCGAGAATGGACAAATTTCCCCTTCGCTCGCAAGCCTGCAGGCGCTTGCCAGCGCGCTGAATGTACCGCTCACCACCTTCTTCTCCACCTTCGAGGAAAAGCGCGATTGCTCCTTTGTGAAATCCGGCTCCGGCGTGGTGATCGAACGGCGCGGCACCAAGTCCGGCCACCAATACAGCCTGCTGGGCCATGCTCTGGGCGGCGCGGTTGTTGTCGAGCCCTATCTCATTACCTTGCACAAGGACGCGGCGCCCTATCCGGCCTTTCAGCATGAGGGCACAGAATTCATCTACATGCTCACCGGCGAGGTTTTGACTCGCCCCGGCGCTCACTCCTATCATCTCACCCCCGGCGACGCCCTGCTATTCGATTCCGCCGCCCCGCACGGCCCGGAGAAGCTGCTCATCAAACCGATGACCTATCTCTCGATCATCACCTACGCCCGCGAACCCGCCTGACCGACGACGTTTCTCTATAAGAATTGTTTATTCTTATGGGTTGACGCCGCGCGGCGCTCTGGTATCTATGCAGTGGAAGATTGCATAGGTTCAGCTGATGTGCGGCATTGCGGGGTTGTTTTTGAAGAACAGGTCTCTGGAGCCCGAATTGGGCAACCTCACCGCCGGCATGTTGGCGGTGCTCACCGATCGCGGGCCAGATAGCGCGGGTTTTGCCATCTACGGAGAAGGAACACCGGGCTTTACCAAGCTGACCTTGCGTGTGCCGCAAAATTTCGACTTCGACGTGCTGGCCGCCAGCATCGATGCGCCGGTGACGATTCATGACGACCATGCCGTGATCGTCATCCAAGCTGCGCGTGAGGCCGAGATACGCGGCTGGCTCGCGCTGAACCTGCCGGAGATCGCGATTGTCGCCAGCGGCGTGCGGATGGAATTGTTCAAAGGCGTGGGCTTGCCGGCGGAAGTCTCGACGCGCTTCGGGCTTTCCGGCATGTCCGGCAGCCATGCCATCCTCCATACCCGCATGGCGACGGAATCTGCGGTCACGACGCAAGGCGCGCATCCGTTTTCCACGGGGCCGGATCAATGCCTGGTGCATAACGGCTCATTATCCAACCATAACGACATCCGCCGCCGGCTGATCCGCGAAAACATCACCTTCGAGACCCAGAACGATACCGAGGTGGCGGCCGGCTATCTTTCCTGGAAATTGCGCTCCGGCGCCAGGCTGGATGAAGCGCTCAGCTCCGCTCTGGATGTGCTGGACGGATTTTACACCTTCGTGGTGGGCACCGAGACCGGCTTTGCAGTGTTGCGCGATCCGGTGGCCTGCAAGCCGGCGGTGATGGCGGAAACCGATGATTATGTCGCCTTCGGCTCGGAATACCGCGCTCTGGTAGATCTGCCTGGCATCTCCCACGCTCATTTGTTTGAGCCCGAGCCAGCAAAAGTGTATTTTTGGGAACGCCCGGCGTGAACACCATGCTCAAACCCAAAATCGCCGAGCCGGATGCGGTGCTTTTCGATCTCGGCGAGCGCCCTTTAAGGGAGCTGAACACCACGCTGCAGAATCTGGCCCCGGATACCAACGCCACCGCCTGGATCGTGCGCAACCCGCGCGGCGCCCATGCCGTCGCGGTCGGCCTCACCGCGCCGGTCGCGGTCAGCATCGATGGCCATGTGGGATATTATTGCGCGGGAATGAATGGCGGCGCGCATGTCACCATTCATGGCAATGCCGGAACCGGCGTGGCGGAGAACATGATGTCCGGCTTCGTGCATGTCCGCGGCGATGCCAGCCAGTCGGCGGGGGCTACCGCGCATGGCGGGTTGCTGGTCATCGACGGCAATGCCAGCGCGCGCTGCGGTATTTCCATGAAGGGCGTGGATATCGTCGTTAAAGGCTCGGTGGGTCACATGAGCGCCTTCATGGCGCAATCAGGCCATCTGGTGGTGCTGGGCGATGCCGGAGACGCCCTGGGCGACAGCCTGTATGAGGCCAAGATTTTCGTGCGCGGAACGGTGGCGAGCCTGGGCGCGGATTGCGAGGAAAAGCCAATGACCACGGCCGATGAATTGAAACTCGCCGAGTTGCTGGACCGCGCCGGTATCGCCGCCAATGGCGCAGGATTCCGGCTCTACGGATCGGCGCGCACACTCTACCATTTCCACGTTGATAACGCAGGCGCGTATTAGCCATGAATGACTC
This sequence comes from Alphaproteobacteria bacterium, assembly GCA_026225015.1. Lineage (GTDB taxonomy): Bacteria > Pseudomonadota > Alphaproteobacteria > Acetobacterales > Acetobacteraceae > Acidocella. The sequence continues at coordinate 2,810 of JAMFRY010000064.1, read as the reverse complement.
CTCCGGCGGCCATATTCCCCGCACGCCGCCGCGCCATTCCGCCACTTTCGACGCTTATGCCATTGCCGAGATTCAGCGCGCCGCCGCCACCGGCATTTACGACATCCGGGGCGGCGGATCGAAGCGCAAATTGCCGCATTTCGACGATCTGCTATTCCTGGGCGCCTCCATGTCGCGCTATCCGCTGGAAGGCTATCGCGAGCGCTGCGGCACCGATGTGGTGCTGGGAACGCGTTTCGCCAGCAAACCGATTCACCTGAAAATTCCTGTAACGATTGCCGGCATGAGCTTCGGCGCTTTGTCCGGCCAGGCCAAAGAGGCTCTGGGCCGGGGCGCAACCGCGGTTGGCACCTCCACCACCACCGGCGATGGCGGCATGACGCCGGAGGAACGCGGCCATAGCGAAACATTGATCTATCAATATCTGCCATCTCGCTACGGCATGAATCTGGCAGATTTGCGCAAGGCCGATGCGATCGAGGTGGTGGTGGGGCAGGGCGCCAAACCGGGCGGCGGCGGTATGTTGCTGGGCCAGAAAATCTCGCCCCGCGTGGCGGCGATGCGCGACCTGCCGGAAGGGATCGACCAGCGCTCCGCCTGCCGGCATCCGGACTGGACCGGCCCGGACGATCTGGAAATCAAGATTCTGGAATTGCGCGAACTCACCAATTGGGAAAAACCGATCTACATCAAAATCGGCGCCAGCCGGCCCTATTACGACACCGCCTTGGCGATCAAGGCCGGCGCGGATGTGGTGGTGCTGGACGGCATGCAAGGCGGCACGGCGGCCACGCAGGAAGTGTTCATCGAACATGTCGGCCTGCCGATCCTCTCCGCCATTCGCCCGGCGGTGCAGGCCTTGCAGGATCTCGGATTGCACAGACAAGTGCAGCTCATCGTCTCCGGCGGCATCCGCAACGGCGCCGATGTGGCCAAGGCGCTGGCGCTGGGCGCCGATGCGGTGGCAATCGGTACCGCAGCTTTGGTCGCTTTGGGCGATAATTCACCGGAATGGGAAGCGGAATATCAAAAACTCGGCACCACCGCCGGCGCTTATGATGATTGGCATGAGGGCCGCGACCCGGCTGGCATCACCACGCAGGATGCAACCTTGGCAGCGCGGCTGGATCCGATCAAAGCGGGCAGGCGGCTGGCCAATTATCTCTCGGTGCTGACCCTGGAAGCCCAGGCCATCGCGCGGGCCTGCGGCAAGAGCCATCTGCATAATCTGGAGCCGGAAGATCTGGTGGCGCTGACCATCGAGGCCGCCGCCATGGCCCAGGTACCGCTGGCGGGAACCAGCTGGATACCGGGAAAAAATTTCTAAACCACGATACAAGCGCGCGTTAACGGAGAGAGTAAAACAGGAATGGCAACGGAAATGGCGACAGACCTGGCAAAAATCGCGTCTGAACGCGGTATCAAATATTTTCTCATCTCCTATACCGACCTGTTCGGCAGCCAGCGCGCCAAATTGGTGCCGGCCGCCGCGATTGCCGGCATGCAGAAAAACGGCGCCGGGTTCGCGGGCTTCGCCACCTGGCTCGACCTCTCCCCTGCCGATCCCGATATGTTCGCCAAGCCGGACCCGGAAAGCCTGGTGCAACTGCCCTGGAAGCCGGAAGTCGGCTGGCTCGCCTCCGATATCTGGATGGATGGAAAACCGGTCGCGCAGGCGCCGCGGGTGGTGCTCAAGCGTGTGGTCGATGAGGCGGCAAAACTTGGGCTGGCGATGAAATGCGGCGTGGAATGTGAGTTTTTCCTCATCAACCAGGACGGCACCGCGATTGCCGACCCCGCCGATACGGCCGCAAAGCCCTGCTACGACCAGGCCGCATTGCTGCGCCGTTACGACGTGATCACCGAAATCTGCGATGCGATGCTCAGCCTCGGCTGGGAGGCGTATCAAAACGATCACGAAGACGCCAATGGCCAGTTCGAGATGAACTGGAGCTACGATCATGCGATGATAACGGCTGACCGCCACGTGTTTTTCAAATTCATGGTCAAGTCGATCGCCGAAAAACACGGGCTGCGCGCCACCTTCATGCCCAAACCCTTTCTAGGCCTCACCGGCAGCGGCTGCCACTCGCATGTCTCGGTCTGGAAGGGCGAGCAGAACGCATTCGAGGACGATAACGGCGAGCTTGGCGTATCGCAGCTCGGCTATCATTTCATCGGCGGAATTATCGAGCACGCCGACGCGCTATGCGCTTTGTTGAACCCAACAGTAAATTCCTACAAGCGCATCAACGCCCCGCGCACCCTATCGGGCGCGACCTGGGCGCCGAACACGGTCACCTATACCGGCAATAACCGCACCCACATGGTCCGCATTCCGGAACCGGGCCGCTTCGAATTGCGCCTCGCCGACGGCGCCACCAATCCCTATTTGCTGCAGGCCGGCATTCTCGCCGCGGGCCTGGACGGCATCGCCAAGCAAACCAATCCCGGCCCGCGCCTCGACATCAACATGTACACTGAAGGCCATCTGGTGCATGACGCCAAGCGCCTGCCGCTCAACCTGCTGGACGCGCTGCGGGCGTTTGAATCATCCTCGACGCTGAACACGGCATTAGGCGAAGGCTTCGTATCCGCCTACGCGAAATTAAAACACGCCGAATGGAACGAATACGCCGCGCATCTGACCCAATGGGAACGGCAGAACACACTGGATTGCTGAAGTAGTCCGGATAACCAAACCCGTCATGCCCCGCGAAGGCGCGTGTGCGCGCCGCGGGGCATCCACGACTTTTCTTCGGTTCGTAGGGTGGGCAACGCCATCCATTTCTTAACCGCAACGAGGCGGG
>JAMFRY010000063.1 GCA_026225015.1 Alphaproteobacteria bacterium | reverse complement strand
GGCGCTTCGATATTCTCGATGCCGTTCTTGGCGCAGGCACCGATGACGATTTGAACCGGCTGATGCAGCGCGTGGAGGCCGTGACCGAATTTCTGGCAACGCCGGATGGCGCCAATCTGCTTGGCGCCTATCGCCGGGCGGCCAACATCCTGCGCATCGAAGACGCCAAAGACGGGCCCCACAGCGCCGATACGGGCTTATCCGAATTGGGCTCCGCCGAAGCCGATGATCTGCGCTTTGCGCTGGCAGGCGCCGATATCGCCGCCGATGCCGCCTCCGGTGCGTACACGCGGGCGATGGCCGGCCTGGCGCAATTACGCGCCCCGGTTGATGCGTTTTTCGACCGGGTAACGGTGAACGACCCGGCGCCGGAATTGCGCCGTAATCGTTTGCAATTGCTCGCAAAATTGCGCGATACTATGCATCTGGTTGCTGATTTTTCCAAAATTGAGGGTTGAGGAGTTCTGAATGACGAAGTGGGTCTATAATTTCGGCGCTGGCGTAAATGATGGCAGCGCCTCTCTCCGCAACCTGCTCGGCGGCAAGGGCGCCAATCTGGCGGAAATGGCCAGTATCGGCTTGCCTGTTCCACCTGGCTTCACCATCACCACCGAAGTCTGTACGGCCTATTACGACAACAACAACAGCTACCCAACGGAGCTGGAATCGCAGGTTGCCACAGCCTTGAAACGCATTGAAACCGCGGTCGGCCGCGGCTTCGGCGATCCGGAGAAACCGTTATTGGTTTCGGTCCGCTCCGGCGCCCGCGTCTCCATGCCCGGCATGATGGATACGGTTCTCAACCTCGGCCTCAATGACATCACCGTGAAGGGCCTGGCCATCGGCTCCGGCGATCCGCGCTTTGCCTGGGATTCCTATCGCCGCTTCATCCAGATGTACGGCTCCGTCGTGCTCGGCGTCGACCATCACCGGTTCGAGGAAATCATCGAATCCGCCAAGCTGGATGCCGACGTCATCGAAGATACCGCACTCACCCCCGAACACTGGCAAAGCGTGGTCGAGGAATACAAGAAAATGGTCGCCGAGGAGATCGGCAAGCCCTTCCCTCAGGACCCGGGCGATCAGCTATGGGGCGCCATTACCGCCGTGTTCGGCTCCTGGATGAACCCGCGCGCCAATGTCTACCGCCGCCTGCACGACATTCCCGCGAACTGGGGCACCGCCGTCAATGTGCAGGCCATGGTGTTCGGCAATATGGGCGAGGATTGCGCGACCGGCGTATGCTTCACGCGCGATCCTTCCACCGGCCTTAACGAATTCTACGGCGAATACCTGGTCAACGCGCAGGGCGAGGACGTGGTTGCCGGTATCCGCACGCCGCGGCCGCTCTCCCAGGTTTATGCCAAGCCGGGCGAAGTCAGCATGGAAAGCGCTTTGCCGGATGCCTATGCCGAATTGAACAAGGTCCGCGATGTGCTCGAAAAACACTACAAGGACATGCAGGACATCGAATTCACCGTGCAGCAGAACAAGCTGTATATGCTGCAAACCCGCAGCGGCAAACGCACCGCCGCCGCCAGCTTGCGCATCGCCGTCGAAATGG
>JAMFRY010000062.1 GCA_026225015.1 Alphaproteobacteria bacterium | reverse complement strand
TGCGCATCACCCCGGACCTGAATTTCCTGCCCGACATCGCGCTGGAGGAATCCACCAAAATCAACCAACTCCTGCACACGCCCGAGGTGCTGCGCGATCTTGAAAAATGAGGGAAGTGGTTCTTTTTTGAAAAAAGGCAAGAAGTAGGATGGGCTGAGCGCCAGCGAAGCCCATCGCTTTTCCGGCTGCGCAAAGGCTACGACCGAACCTCCTGCCCTGGCGGCCATTGCTGTGCAGCGTGCAACACACGCAGGATGCGCACAGTGAAAGCATCCTCCTGATACACAACGATGAAATTTGACCAGACGACCATTTCGCGTGTGCCTTCGATCCGGCCCAGCCGGAAAAGCCTCGGAAACTCGGTCAACTTCCCGGCCTTCGCCTCGATATCATCCTTAAGGCGTTGCGCCGCGTCCGGATTCTCGTTCGAAATGTAATCGAGAATCGCAAGCAAGTCGGCGCGCGCGGTCTCTACCCATTCAAGCTCGGGCACGGCGCTTGCGGTCTATCAATGCTTGTGCCTCGTCCATCACCTGCTGATGCGGCACTGTCGGCTGAGTGTCGGCTAGAGCTTCCCGCACCTTGGCGCGGAACCATGCGTCATGGGCTTCCGGGTCGGCGGTCAGGCCGGCCGGCAAACCGCCTTCCTTGGCGACACGGGTGAGCAGAATACGCACAGCATCCGAGACGGTCAGGCCAAAATTGGCAAGCTTTTCCGCCGCGTCGGCCTTTAGCTTATCGTCTACACGGATGTGGAGCATTGATGTTTGCACGGCCATCGTGGTTCTCCTGATTGCCCTCCTATTGTGTATCTCAATCGAGACACAAGCAAGAGCCGCCCTTCACCCTATCCGCCCGCGGATCGTCTTTGCCATACGAGGCCGGAAGCAAGAAGTAGGATGGGTTGAGCGCAAGCGAAGCCCATCGATAAGTGCCGTCTGGAGCCGCCATTTTGCCGCCCGCAGCGAACGTCGAAATCCAAAAAATAGAATGTCCGCTTCTCGCCCTTATTTACCTCAGCCCAACGCAAACCGTACCAACACCACAATCGCCGTGATCAGTTCCAGCCCATTCAACCAAACGGAAAGCCGGTGCCCACGATCGAACCCCACTGTATCGCCTGCATCGCGCAACGCATTCAAATGCGGGATCAACCAGAACCACAACCAGATCGTCAACGCGGCAACCACAATCAACGCAACGGCGGAAACTGGCCACCCACGCAACAGCAACCCCAACGCCGCAACCGCTGAAGTCACCGTGATAAACGCATAATATCTCGGAAAAACCGCCCGGATGAACGGCCCGGCAACATCCGGCGGCAATTTTGTGAATATCAGCGGGGCCGTGATCGCGCCGAAAAACAGCATGCCACCAACCAAGGCCGCAAGCCCCAACAACGCAACCACATTACCCGTTTGCAGCATCGGGGGCCTTGATCGTTAGCCGGAAAAGCCGCCGTTAGTACCGGTAAAGGTCATGCTTGAACGGCCCGCTCTCAGGCAATCCAAGATAATCCGCCTGCTTCTTCGTCAGCTTGGTCAACTTGGCGCCAACCTTGGCCAGATGCAGCGCCGCCACCTTCTCGTCCAGATGCCGCGGCAGCACATATACCTTGTTCTCATATTTTCCTGGCGGCGCGGTCCAAAGTTCGATCTGCGCCAGCACCTGGTTGGTAAAGCTCGCACTCATCACAAAGCTCGGATGCCCCGTCGCATTCCCTAGATTCACCAGCCGCCCTTCGGAGAGCACGATCAGCCGCTTGCCATCCGGAAACACCACCTCATCCACCTGTGGCTTGACATTTTCCCATTTATAGTTGCGCAAGCTGTCGATCTGAATTTCGCTGTCGAAATGGCCGATATTGCAAACAATGGCGCGGTTCTTCATCGCCCGCAGATGGTCGATATTGATCACATCCACATTGCCGGTCGCGGTCACGAAAATATCGCCGCGCTTGGCAGCCTCATCCATCTCGACGACTTCATAGCCTTCCATCGCCGCCTGCAACGCGCAGATCGGGTCGATCTCGGTCACCAACACGCGGCAGCCGGCATTGCGCAATGATGCCGCGGAGCCCTTGCCCACATCGCCAAATCCCGCCACCACGGCCACCTTGCCGGCCATCATCACATCGGTCCCGCGGCGGATGCCGTCCACCAGGCTTTCCCGGCAGCCATACAGATTATCGAATTTGGATTTGGTGACGCTGTCATTCACGTTGATCGCCGGCGTCAGCAACGCGCCTGCCTTCGCCATTTCCCACAACCGATGCACGCCGGTTGTCGTCTCTTCCGAAATCCCCCGAATATGCGAGAACATCTCCGGGTATTTGTCATGCAGCAGCTTGGTCACATCGCCGCCATCGTCGAGAATCATATTCGGCAGCCAGCCATCGGGGCCGCGCACGGTCTGCTCGATGCACCACCAGAATTCTTCCTCGCTCTCGCCCTTCCAGGCAAAAACCGGAACCCCGGTCGCCGCGATCGCCGCCGCCGCATGGTCCTGCGTCGAGAAAATATTGCAAGACGACCAGCGCACGCTCGCACCCAAGGCGGTCAGCGTCTCGATCAACACCGCAGTTTGAATCGTCATGTGCAGGCAACCGATTATCCGGGCGCCCTTCAAAATTTGCTCTTTACCAAACTCCTCGCGCAGCGCCATCAATCCAGGCATTTCGTCCTGCGCAATCTCGATTTCCTTGCGGCCCCATTCGGCCAGAGAAAAATCCCTAACCTTATAATCGGCGCTGACATTCACATCCGGCATTTCAAATCCTCAATTCAATCCAATGCTGCGTAAGCGTTGACAATCGCAGTGATATGTTAAGTATTCATTGCCTCAAAGAAGTCTGAATTTGTCTTGCTGTATTTCAGTTTATCCAACAGGAATTCCATCGCATCGGTGGTTCCCATCGGATTGAGAATCCGCCGCAAAACCCACATCTTCGAGAGCACCGATTTCTCGACCAGCAACTCTTCCTTGCGCGTGCCCGACTTGGTGATGTCTATCGCCGGAAAGGTCCGCTTGTCGGAGAGCTTGCGGTCCAGAATAATTTCCGTATTGCCGGTGCCCTTGAATTCCTCGAAAATAACTTCGTCCATCCGGCTGCCGGTATCGATCAGCGCGGTTGCAATAATGGTCAAGGACCCGCCTTCCTCGATATTTCGCGCCGCGCCGAAAAATCGCTTTGGCCGCTGCAATGCATTGGCATCCACACCGCCGGTAAGCACCTTACCTGAAGACGGCACCACGGTGTTATAGGCCCGCGCCAGCCGCGTCACGCTATCCAGCAGAATCACCACATCGCGCTTATGCTCAACCAGGCGCTTGGCTTTTTCCAAAACCATTTCCGTCACCTGGACATGCCGGGTTGCCGGCTCATCGAAGGTGGAGGCCACAACCTCGCCCTTCACGCTGCGCGACATATCGGTCACTTCTTCCGGCCGCTCATCGATCAACAGCACGATCAGGAAAACTTCCGGATGATTCGCCGAAATTGCCGCGGCGATATTTTGCAGCATCACCGTCTTGCCGGTGCGCGGCGGCGCCACGATCAGCGCCCGCTGCCCTTTGCCGATCGGCGCGATCAGGTCGATCACCCGCGCCGTATTATCCTTCGGCATGCCCTTGGTGGTGGGCTCAGGCACCTCAACCTCCATCCGCAACCGCGAGGTCGGGTAAAGCGGTGTCAGATTGTCGAAATTGATCCGGTGCTTCACCGCATCCGGATCCTCGAAATTGATCTTGTCGACCTTCACCAGGGCAAAATACCGCTCACCCTCCTTAGGCGCGCGAATTTCACCCTCGACCGTATCGCCGGTCCGCAGGCCAAAGCGCCGCACCTGCGCCGGCGAGACATAGATATCTTCCGGCCCAGGCAGATAATTCGCTTCCGGATTACGCAGAAATCCAAACCCATCCGGCAGGATTTCCAAAGTTCCGTCGCCATGAATGGCCTGATCGTTTTCTGCGAACGCCTTCAGGATCGCAAACATGATATCCTGCTTGCGCAGCGAGGATGCGTTTTCGACCTCAAGCTCTTCGGCGAGACTCAAAAGGTCTGTAGGGGTTTTAGCCTTTAACTCGGCAAGATGCATTACTCGTCCAATCAGGGGAACCGCATGCAGCCCGGTCGTCATGTTCACCGGGCTCTGGGTCTAGGGAATCGGGGGCACGATTGGCCCCGCCCGCGTTTATTGAGCCATATGGGCCCAAACGTCAAGCCATTCAATCCCGTAGGATGGGCAGAGCGAAGCGAAGCCCATCACGCTCAACCCCTACCGCACAACCACCACCGCAATCACAATAATCACCAGCAAAACGGTCGGAACTTCATTGGCAATCCGGTAGAACCGCTCCGGCTTGGTATTGGCGTCGTTCAAAAAATTCTTCCGCCATTTGGAGCAAGCCCCATGAAACCCGCTCATCAGGAACACCGCGATCAGCTTGGTCCACCACCAGCCGGCATGCCAGTCCACCGCCCCCGGGGTCAGCACCAGCAATATCCCCAAAACCCAGGTCGCGATCATCGCGGGATTAGAAATCTGCTTCAGCAGGCGCCGCTCCATCACCTTGAACCGCGCCGATTCGGTAGACCCTGCCGGGATCTGACCGTGATACACATAAAGCCGCGGCAGGTAGAACAAGGCCGCCATCCAGGCGGTAAAGGCGATGATATGCAGCGCCAACTCCCAGCGGTAAAACGGCAGAAGCGCGTTTATCGTCATTCCTCAAATTCCTCCAGCGCGATCAAAAATTCCTCCAATCCATGCATGATTCGCTTCGCCCCCGCCATCAGCAGAAGCGCCCCGTCACCATGCGGCGCAAAGCCATAGCAGGTCATACCGGCCGCCACCGCGCCGGTAACGCCAGGCGTGCTATCCTCCAGCACCAGGCACCGCGCCGGCGCAATACCGGCAGAAGCCGCAGCGCGCAGATACACATCCGGCGCCGGCTTCGGACGCACGCCCTGATCCAACATACCGGTGCCGGAAAAAGCGAGCCCCGTGGTCAGATCGCTCAAGCCGGTATGCGCAAACTTCACCGCCAGTTCCTCAGAGGAAGAATTCGAAGCAATCCGCCAGGGGATTCCCATGGCGCTCACTTGTTCCAGAGTTTCGCGCGCATGCGGTATCAGCGCCACCTCGCTTCCCAACGCGTGGATCAACTCCGCGGCCAGATCCTGGCGCCAGCTCGGTGGCAGTTTGCGCCGCAGCCTGGCCTCGATCATCGGTTGCATATCCACGATCGACATGCCGATAAATCGCTGCATGGCGCCCTCCGTCGTCATCTCCCACCCCAAAGCGGTGAGGTTGCGCGCCACCAGCTTGGAGGCAATCGTTTCGCTGTCAATCAACACGCCATCGCAGTCAAAAATAATCAGCTCAGGCCGCATCGGAAACCCTTACCCATGGACAATCAACGCGCGCAACATCGCAGGCCCTCTCGCCTTTATGGCTACACAGACCATCCCCATGTTCCAGCGCGCGTCGGCTAATCCGCGCCAGCGCCGCAACAAACCGCGCATCGTCATTCGGCACTTTGGAACGAAAATATCCCGGCACGCCCAAACGATGCGCCAACTCGGCGTTTTCAATATCCAGCTCAACCAAAGTCTCGATATGGTCCGAGACAAACGCAATCGGCACCAGCAGCACCGCGATATTTTGCGCAGCAGCCTGCTCGATCGCCTCTACGGTGCTGGGGGAAATCCATTTCTGCGGCGTCGCGCGAGACTGATAGCTGACCTGAAATTCCACCTCCAGATCGGCAAGCCGCGCCATCACTGCTTGCGCGCTGGCTTCCACCTGCATCTGATAGGGATCACCCTTCTCGATAATAGATTCCGGCAGACCATGCGCCGAAAAAATCAGCCGCAACTCTACTCCCGCAGCAAGCTCGGCCCGCGCCTCGCCAACCGCTTCACGCACCAATGCGGCAATCGATTCAACATAGCCTGGATCATCATAATAGCAGCACAGCGAGGTCGTCGGCGCCACCAGCCCCGCCTTCGCCGCCTGCTCGCGCCAATCCGTCAAGGAACTGCCCGTCGTCGTGGTCGAAAATTGCGGATAGAGCGGCAGCAGCAAAACCCGGTCCGGCGCGAATGTCTGCACTCCTTGAACCGTTTCAGCCGCGAACGGATGCCAGTAGCGCATCGCAATAAAACATTTGGCGCCGATATCAGCCAAATCGGTCTCCAAGGCCCGCGCCTGCCGCCCGGTCAATTCCAGCAGCGGAGACTTGCCGCCCAGCAGCGCATAATTTGCCTCGGCCGCTTGCCTGCCCCGCGCCGCGATCAACCGGGACAGCCAGAACCGGATAAAAACCGGCGCACGAATAATTGCCGGATCGTTGAACAGATTGAGCCTGAATTTTTGCACCGATTCCGGCCGATCCGGCCCGCCGAGATTGAACAAAACAATCGCAGTCCTCATAACCCGGAGGGTCGTCCCGCACGAATCCGCTCCACCAACTGCGCCACATTCCGGGGATCCACATCCGGCGTGATCCCATGTCCGAGATTGAAAATATGCCTTTGCCCGCGAAACCCGTCCAGCACGGCATCGACGCCGCGATCCAACGCCTCGCCGCCAATGTGAAGCAGAAGCGGGTCCAGATTGCCTTGAAACACGGTCCCCGGCGGGCAGGCCGCAACCGCCGCCGCGATATCGGTCACGCTGTCCAACCCCACCGCGCTCACCCCGGTTTCCACCACATATTCGCGCAGCATCAACCCGCAAAGCCTGGGAAAGCCGATGATATGCAAGCCCGGACTCTTGCTCCGCAGCGCCGACACGATCCGCCGCCCCGGCGCAATCACAAACACCCGGAACAATTCCGCGGGTAAGATTCCGGCCCAGCTCTCAAACAGCATCACGCAATCGGCGCCCGCATCCACCTGGCCTTGCAGATACACCACGCTCGCCTCCACCAGCAGGTCGATCAGCCCTTCCACCAGCCGGCGATCCTCATACACGGTTCTGAGCGTGCGCGGAAAACCCCCACCGCCTTTGCCATCCAGCATATAGCACGCCACCGTGAACGGGCCGCCCGCAAAGCCTATAAGACCCTTATCGCCATCCAACCCCGCCCGCGCCCGCCGAACAGCCTCCATCACCGGCGCAGTGCCTTCTACCGCCCGCGCCAAGCTCAATCCTCCCAGCTCCGCCCGGGTAAGCGGCGGCAGCAGCGGGCCTTCACCCTGCGCGTATTGCAGCCCCTGACCCAGCGCCCAGGGCAGGATCAGAATATCGGAGAACAGGATCGCCGCATCGAAGCCAAACCGGCGAACCGGCTGCAGCGTCACCTCGGCCGCCAGTTCCGGATTCATCGATAGCGACAGGAAATCCCCCGCTTGCGCCCGGACCTCCCGATACTCCGGCAGATACCTCCCGGCCTGGCGCATCAGCCATACGGGCGGCGGCCAAACAACCTCGCCGTTCAGTACATCGATTAATTTCATAAGCCCCGCCTAATCTTAAAAAGAGAATCTTTAAAGTAAGGTTGGTGAAGATTGATGCCTGTGGATATCGGGGCTTATTGGCCTGCACCATCGATCCACAAGCTTATCCACATCAAATAATGGTGATTAACTTGCTGATTCTACGGTTTTGAATCACCTTATCCACAATCGCCAGAAGCAGCCATTCAATCAATACATGAGGGACGAATCAACGCAGTTATCCCCGTTTGCCGCAAATTAGCCCGCGCGGCGCAACCTTATCCACGCTATTAGGCAAATCATGGACAGCTATAAGCTCGATATACATCTGGTTTCAGACGCTACCGGCGACACGCTCAACGCCATGGGCCGCGCCGCGGTCGCCCAGTTCGATAATGTCACCGTCACCTATCATCGCTGGAGCCTGATCCGCTCGCGCCTGCAACTGCATCGCGTGCTGGAAGGCATCCATGCCGAACCGGGACCCGTGCTTTGTAGCCTGGTCGATGAAGCCCTGCGCGGCGAGCTGGAATCCGGCTGCGAGCGCATGGGCGTCAAACTACTGCACATTCTGGACCCGATTCTGGAGCTGCTGCAGGAGCAGTTCGGCATGACCACCAAGCATAAGCCGGGCCGGCAATATGTGTTGGATGCCGATTACTTCCGCCGGATCGACGCCATGCATTACGTCATCTCCCATGATGACGGCCAGGCCCATCGCGGCATGTCGGAGGCGGATGTGGTGCTGGTCGGCGTCTCCCGTTCGTCCAAAACCCCCACCTGCTTTTATCTTGCCAATCGCGGTATCAAGGCCGCCAATATCCCGCTGGTGCCCGGCATTGAACCGCCGGAGCTGCTGAAGGATCCCAGCTGCCCCGTCATCGGCCTCACCATCGATCCGAGAGCGCTGATCGACATCCGCCGCCACCGCCTGCGGCTCATCGGCGCCGGCGCGCAACCCGGCTTCATCCAGAACGATAACGGCGATTACGTGGATTTCGAAGCCGTTGAAAAGGAACTGCTATGGGCCAAGCGCCTTTGCACCGCCCGGGGCTGGCCAATCATCGACGTCACCCGCCGCTCGATCGAGGAAACCGCCGCCACCGTCCTCAAACTAATGGAATCGTGGCACGCCCGCCACGAAAAACCGGCTATCACGTAGGGCGGGCATCGCCCGCCTTTTTCACCGTTTTTGCAAAAACCAGCTTCTTTCTTGCGGCAGCATGGCCTATCCGGCATCGATGAGCACCATGAATGTAACCAACAAAGATGGTCAGGCGATCGGCCGCAAGGGTGCCGAGAGCCGCGCGCGCCTGTTGGAAGAGGCGCGCCTGCTGCTGTTTTCCGCGCCTTCGGAGAAACTCACCGCCAGCGCGATCGCGCGCGCCGCCGGCCTCGCCTCACAAACCTTCTATGTGTATTTCGATGATATCGACGAGATTTTGTACGTCCTGGCAGAGCAAGCCACGAAGGATAATGCCGAGATCATCGCCGAGCTGGACCGGCCCTGGGACTTCGGCGCGGTCCATCATCACGCTGAGCGCGTGGTGAGCGCCTTCTACCGCTATTGGGATCGCAATCGTCCGATTTTTAACGTGCGGAATTTCCGCGCCGATAGCGGCCAGGAAGCCTTCATGCAATTGCGAAATGTTGGAGCGTACCCGGTGGTCAGCCGGATGGCTTCTTGTATCCTGGCTTCGCACGGCGCGGGCAATCTGGGGAAACGGGATGCCCTGGCCCGCGCTGTCGTGATTTTCGCAGCGATGGAGCGCATGGCGGCGCGCTACGCCAATGGCGGAACCGACCCCAGCATGGTGGATAGCGATGAGTTGAAACAAGCGGAAGTGGATATTCTGGCCCTGCTATTCTCGCCTTGCGCCGCCCGGGAATAAGGGTCCGGTAAAGTCCGCAAGGCAGCGGCGCGGGCGGCAGCCTGTTTGACACATGACTAGCGGGACACGTCTTTGAAAATGCCGTGTCCCACGAGAGTCATATTTCGCGCGCGCCGCCCACCAATCCGCGCGCATAGCCAGCGTCATTAAGTGACCCAGGGTACTAGCCGCCCTTAAGCGCCGGTGGTCAGCACCATGCGAAAGGGCGCCTCGTTGCGCATCATCTTGTCATAGGCTTCGGCGGCGCGCTCCAAGGGCTGGGTTTCGATCGTTGGCCGCATCCCCGGCGACCGCGCCGCTCTTGCGCAAGGCATCGAAGTTGGTAACGCCGGGGCAAAGCAGCGGGGCGGCTTCAACCGCCGACAATTCCTCCGGGATGAGCGCCAAGCCATCGGCGGGGGTGACCATCGCCTCGGCATAGCCGCCATCATAGCTTTTGAGCAAAAACTGGTAAGCTACCAGCTTCCCAGAGGTCCGCTTCCCGGCTATGCGTAACGCCGGCCGGGTCTATGTTTCGGCTTGGCCCGAGAAAATCCGTCGAATTAGAGGAGTTGCAAATGTCCGTCCCCGTCTATGAACGTATCCTCCAGCTTTTGGAGGCCGAAGGCATCAACACCCTGTTCGGCATTCCGGACCCGAATTTCGTGCACATGTTCTTGAAAGCCGAGGAGCGCGGCTGGACGGTCGTTGCCCCGCATCACGAGGCGGCCGCCGGCTTCATGGCCGAAGCCGCGTCGCGCATCACTGGCAAACCCGCCGTGTGTATCGGCACGCTGGGGCCGGGCATCGCCAATGCGGCGCCCGCCATTCAGTGCTGCCTGGTCGAGAACTCGCCGGTCATTTTTCTCTCCGGCCAGCGCGCCCGCGTGACCGAGCAGCGCGTGCGGCGAGGGCGAATCCAATTTGTGAAGCAGATGCCGTTGTTCGAAAATTCGGTGAAATACGCCGCCTCGATCGAATATGCCGATCAGACCGATGAGATCATCCGCGAAGGCATTCGCCAAGCCATCGGCGGCACGCCGGGGCCGGTTTATATCGAATATCCTTCGCACATCATCACCGAGCAATTGGACGTGCCGGAGCCGTTGCCGCCATCGCGCTACCGCCTGGTCAACCAGGGCGCGGATATCGACCGCGTGGCCGAGGCCGTGCAGCTGATCCAGGCCGCGAAAAACCCGATTTTGCTGGTCGGCCACGCCGTCCATACCACCCGCTCCGGCGAGGCGCTGAAGGAATTGGCCAAGCTGATGAACTGCCCGGTGATTCAAACCTCCGGCGGCACTTCCTACATCCCCGGGCTGGAAGAGCGCACCTTCCAATATGTATTCTCCAATGCCTCGATCGAGGCGGTGACCGAATCCGATCTTTGCCTCGCCATCGGCACCGAGCTGGGCGAGCCCGTTCATTACGGCCGCTACCGCTACTGGGTGAAGAACGAAGCAATCCGCAAATGGATCTATGTCGAACAAGACCCCTCGGCCATCGGCGTCAACCGCCCGATTGACGTGCCTTTGGTCGGCGACATCCGCGGCGTGCTCCCGCAGCTCATTGCCGCCTTGAGGGATACGCCGTTGCCGCCTGCCGCGGGCCTTGCCAAATTCATGAAGGACGGCCAGGCCGAACTTGATTCGCTCGCCGAGGAGTCCCTCACCAAAAGCGATGGTTCTGGTGACGTGCCGATCCACACTTCGCGCTTCGTGGTCGAGGCAAGCAAGGCCTTTCCCGAAGATGGCATCTTGATCCGCGATGGCGGCGCCTCGGTGATCTTCCAATGGACCTACAGCCAAAGCAAACCGCATGACGTGATCTGGAATCAGAATTTCGGCCATATCGGCACCGGCCTGCCTTACGCCACCGGCGCCATGCTGGCGGACCGGGCCGCCACCGGCAAATCCCGGCCGGGCATGCTGATCACCAGCGATTCTTCCTTCATGTTCCACATCGCGGAGCTGGAAACCGCGGCCCGCTGCAAGCTGCCTTTGGTTTGCGTCGTCGCCGTGGACAACCAATGGGGTCTGGAAGTCGGCGTGTACAAGCGCACCTTTGGCCAGGGCACCGCGGAAACCGGCACGCATTGGGACAAGGATGTCCGCTTTGACGTGATCGCCGAGGGGTTTGGCTGCCATGGCGAATACGTCACCAAGGCGGAAGACATCCGGCCCGCGATCGCGCGCGCCTATGCCAGCGGCAAAGTGGGTGTTGTTCATGTCGTGATCGATCCGAAAGCCAATTCGGAAGAGATGCCCAAATATGCGGAATTCCGCACCTGGTATGCCGAGGGAACGCAATAGAAAGGTAGGGTGGGGTGCTCTTACGCACCCCACCCCTTCGGAGTCACCGCCGAAAGGGACACACCGCCGAAAGGGCCTTGCGCCAGCCTATTCCACCTTCTATACGCCCAGCCTCGCCTGAGGTTCCAGGCGAGACGTGTGGGTCCGGGCCAACAGGCATGCCCGGCCGCCGTTTTTGTTTGTTTTTAGGAGATCAAAATGCCCAAACTGAAGACCAAGTCGTCGGTCAAAAAGCGGTTCAAGATCACCGCGACCGGCAAGGTGCTCGCCGGACCCGGCAAGAAGCGCCATAATCTGATGGCGCGCAGCCAGAAATCCAAGCGCGCCAATCGCGGTAGCCAGACCCTTACCCATGCTGATGGTTTGACCGTCAAGCAATGGGCGCCTTACGGCATCGGTTAAGGGAGGAGCAAAAACATGGCACGTGTAAAACGGGGTGTCACCACCCATGCCCGTCATAAAAAGGTTCTGGAACAGTCGAAGGGCTTTGTCGGCCGGTCTTCGACCAATTACCGCATCGCGCTGGAGCGCCTGGAAAAGGCGCTGCGCTATGCCTATCGGGATCGCCGGGTCAAGAAGCGGGAATTCCGCTCGCTCTGGATCCAGCGCATCAACGCCGCGGTGCGCGAACATGGCCTGACCTATAGCCAGTTCATCTTTGGTTTGAAACAGGCGGGAATCGAGCTGGACCGCAAGGTGCTCGCCGCCATCGCCTTCGATGACGCCGCCGCATTTGCGGAAATCGTCGAGGCCGTGAAGGGCGTTCAGACCACCGCCTGAAAAAATCCTGTTCGTCTGGAGACCCTGCTGCGCCGGAGCCGGCGCAGCAGGGTCTGGGATTATCTCAACATCTTAACTTGTGCGGCCGGATTTGATGCGCATCTTTGCAGCGCATGAAGGTTTTACACCCCATACCCTCCGATATCGTTGCGCAAGCAGGGTTTCTTACCCATGCCGAGCAATACGAGTTGTGGCAGGCAGCGATGATCATGGCGGATTCGCGCGGCCTGCTGATGCGGCTGACGGCTTTGTTCGGCCGCCGTATTGAATCGCTGCGACGCCGGGTGATCCGGTCCGGAAGCCGGCTGGGCGGCGAGGGCTGGACGGAGTTGGTGCAGCGCGTTCAGGACGGTATCGAGGACACGTTGTGGAGCGGCTACAACCTGGCGACCTTTGGGCTTGCCGAGACGCCCAGGATTTTGCGGCCAAGAAGGCCCAGGGGTAATCGGCTGCACAAGCTTGCCACCGCCGCCAGCGGCATTGCCTCGGGCTTCATCGGCCTGCCGGGCGTTGCCTTCGATATTCCGTTCACCACCAGCACCATCCTGCGTTCAATTGCCGAAGTGGCGCGCGATTTCGGCGAGGATATCCATGCCGAGGAGACCAAGCGGGTCTGCCTGGAAGTGCTGGCCTTCGGCGGCCCAGGTGATGCGGATGACGAGACCGAAATTGGCTACTGGGCAACCCGCATCGGGATGAATCACCTGGCGGTCAACTTGCTCATCAAATCGGCGGCCTCGCGTTTCGGCCTGGTCGTTTCCGAGAAAATCCTGGCGCAAGCCGTGCCGGTGGCCGGCGCGCTGGCGGGCGGCGCCCTGAACTACGCGTTCACCGACTACTACCAGAGCATGGCGCGGGTGCATTTCTGCCTGCGCGCTTTGGACAGAAGGAGTGGGCAGCCGGTAGCCGTGCGCGCCTGCTTCGCCGAAATGGTGCAGGCCGCGCGCAACCGCCGACGTATTGGCCGCCGCCCTGCGCAGGTTGCGGCTTCCGGGTACTTGGCTTCGGAAAGCTAGGAAGAAGGCGCTTCTTTTTCTGAAGAAGGCTGGCCGCCGGCAAAGCAGCAAAAAGACTTTTTTGAATCTGCCTGCGGGCGAAAATGCCGCAGTGCAACAATTTGCGCCTGACCGTCCGGGATTTAACGCGAAATGCGCTTGCCGGGCTTGGCGGGCCATGGCACTCATGGCGCATGGCGGGAGTTCGGCCGATGCATGGGCCGAGTTGGCCGCCTGTGGCCATGAGGAGAGTCATTTGGTTAAACCATTGCGTAAAGCCGTCCTGCCGGTTGCAGGTCTCGGCACCCGTTTTCTCCCTGCCACCAAGGCCATGCCAAAAGAAATGCTTCCGGTTGTTGATAAGCCGCTGATCCAATACGCGGTGGATGAAGCGCGCGCCGCCGGAATTGAGCAATTCTGCATGGTCACTGGCCGCGGCAAAACCGCCTTGATAGACCATTTTGATATCGCATTCGAATTGGAGGCCACTCTGGCCGAGCGCGGCAAGCGCGAGGCGCTGGAATTGCTGCGCGAGGAGGCGATGCCGCCTGGTTCTATCACCACTGTGCGCCAGCAAGTGCCGTTGGGGCTTGGCCATGCCATCTGGTGCGCCCGGGCGTTTATCGGCGACGATCCTTTTGCTATTCTGCTGCCAGACGATCTGGTCTTAAGCGAGACGCCCTGCCTGAAACAACTTGCGGATGTATACAGGGACACCGGCGGCAACGTGGTTGCCGTGACAGAGGTGCCGCATGAGCAGACCAACAAATACGGAATCCTGAGAATCGGGGAGGCGGCGGGCAATCGTGTCGAGGTGAAGGGGCTGGTTGAAAAGCCGGCGCCGAAGGATGCGCCCTCCAACCTCTCTATTATCGGCCGCTACGTGTTGTTGCCGGAGGTGATCGGGTTTTTGAGCCAGATGGAACGCGGCGCCGGCAATGAGGTGCAGTTGACCGATGCGATGGCCAAGATGATCGGATTTGCGCCGTTTCACGGGCTTAAATTTGAGGGCAGGCGCTTCGATTGCGGCGACAAGATCGGCTTTCTGGAAGCGCAAGTGGCCTTTGCCCTGGCCCGGCCGGATCTGGGGCCGGCGGTTCGCGCCTTTTTGAAGAATTACACGGACCTTTGAGGAATCATGACCTTTTCGCATAAATTCAACGCCAGCTCGCTGCGCGAATACGACATTCGCGGCATTGTTGGGGAGACGCTTCTGGAGGCGGATGCCTATGCCATCGGCCGGACGTTTGGCTCGATCGTCGCCGATGCCGGCGGCAAGCGCGTTGCGGTGGGGCGGGACGGCAGATTGTCTTCGCCGAGTCTGGAAGCCAAGCTGATCGAAGGCTTGGTGGCCAGCGGCGCAGAGGTCATCTCGATTGGCCTGGGGCCGACGCCGATGCTGTATTTTGCGGCTTTTACCGAGCATACCGATGGCGCGGTGATGGTGACGGGGAGCCATAATCCATCGAACTATAATGGCTTCAAGATGATGCTGGGCAAGAAGCCGTTTTTCGGCCCGGCGATCCTTGACCTCGGCGCCCGCTCTGCCATTGGCAATGTCGTGCCCGAGGCAGAGGGCTCGGTGATCCGCAAGGATGTGAGCGAAGCCTATATTGCCCGGTTGCTGCAGGATTGGGACGGCGACAGGAAACTTAAAATCGTCTGGGATAACGGCAATGGCGCGGCCGGCGAGGTGCTGGAGAAACTTCTTAAAGTTCTGCCCGGCGAGCATACGATTCTGAATGCGGTGATTGACGGTAATTTTCCGGCGCATCACCCCGATCCGACCGTGCCGAAAAACCTCGAACAGTTGATCGCTGCGGTTGCCGAGAAGGGTGCGGATGTCGGGGTGGCGTTCGATGGCGATGCCGATCGGATTGGCATTGTCGATAATACCGGCGAGATTTTGTTCGGCGATCAGTTCCTGATTCTGATGGCGCGCGATGTGCTGAAATCGCATCCGGGCGGCACCATCATCGCCGATGTCAAAGCCAGCCAGGTTTTGTTCGATGAGATCGCCAAGGCCGGCGGCACGCCGTTGATGTGGAAAACCGGCCATAGCCTGATCAAATCCAAAATGGCCGAGGAAAAATCCCCGCTGGCGGGCGAGATGTCGGGCCATATTTTCTATAACGACAAATGGTATGGGTTCGACGATGCGCTCTATGCCGCGGTTAGACTGCTTGGCGTGATCGCCCGCGGCACGGAATCGGTAGCGGCGTTCCGGGAGAGCCTGCCGCAAGTGGTCAACACACCGGAACTGCGCTTCGACTGCGCCGAGGATCGCAAATTTGCGGTGGTTAGGGAAGTGGCCGAGCGGCTGAAGGCGGCCGGCGAGAAGGTTTCCGACACGGATGGCGTGCGCGTGAACACGCCAGATGGCTGGTGGCTGTTGCGGGCCTCCAACACCCAGGCGGTTCTGGTTGCCCGCGCGGAGTCAGGCTCGGAGGCCGGGCTTGAAAGACTGAAAGGCATTCTGGCCGCCCAGCTCGCGGCATCGGGTTTGGAAGCCGATTTCTCAGGCGCAAACGCCGGACATTAGTTGTGTAGGATGGGCTGAGCCTTCGGCGAAGCCCATCGACGCGGCCCCGAAGCAAAATACTTGTATTTGCACTGCGTTTGCGTTGGCGCTCAGATTGTGCCCCAAGCAAACTATAGAGTAATAAAAGTTTTTTGCTTCTTTTTTTCAAAAAAGAAGTCCTTCACTTTGTTTAGGGACTTTGCATGATCAAGGAACAACCAAGGCGTCTAGGTCGCGGGCTTGCGGCTTTACTGGGTGATTCCGCCTTGCCGGCCACGGTAACCGCGCCAGGGGTACAAAGCCTGGGCGTGGAGGTTCTGGAGCCGAGTCCGTTTCAACCCAGGCGGGAGATGGGGGCGGAGGCGTTGGAGGAATTGGCGGCCTCGATTATCCAGCGCGGCATTTTGCAGCCCTTGCTGGTGCGGCCGAACCCCAAGAAGCCCGGCCATTATCAGATCATCGCCGGCGAGCGGCGTTGGCGGGCGGCGCAGCAGGCGCAGTTGCATGAGGTGCCGGTGCTGGTGCGCGAGCTTTCCGACAGCGATGCGATGGCGGCCGGGTTGGTGGAGAATTTGCAGCGCCAGGATTTAAACCCGGTCGAAGAGGCGAGCGGCTATCAGCGCTTGCTGAAGGAATTCAGTATGACGCATGAAACGCTGGCGGAGGCGATCGGCAAGAGCCGGGCGCATATCAGCAACAGCCTGCGCATTTTGAATCTGCCGCCGCAGGTGCTTGAATTTGTCCGTGATGGCGGCCTGTCCTTCGGCCATGCGCGCGCCTTATCGACGCATCCCAACCCGTTATCGCTCGCCAACCGAATCATCAAGGAAAATCTCTCGGTCCGGCAGACCGAGGATATTGTGAGCAATTTCGGCCGCACCTTTCCGGGTGGAAAGGCCGGGGTGATTCCCCGCGCCAAACCGCATGCAGACCCGGAAACCGAGGCGCTGGCGCGCAGCTTGAGCGAAAAGCTTGGGGTGAGCGTGAGTGTGACCTTCAACGGCAAGGGTGGCGCGATCATTATCAACTATAAAAGCCTGGATCAGTTGGATGAGGTTCTGGCGCTGCTGAATGGCTAGAGATGTTCCACGTGGAACATTTTGGCCGCAAACTCTTGATACAATTAAGGAATTCGGAACTTATCCACAGCGAATTTTAGCGGCACGCTTGCAGGAAACCTGCGAGCACCTTGCCGCTATCATCCTGGTTGACGTCGTAGACGACCTCGCCGCCGAGATTGATGTGCAGGGATTTGCCCGGGCCGATCCAGCGCCAAAGCGGGTCAGCGGCTTGGATGGCGAAGCCCGGCAGGGCGGCATCTGCCGTTCCGGAGCCGGTTTGCGCGACATATAGAGCGGAGCCCGGGCCGTCTGTGATACTGGTCACGAAAAAATTGCCGGGCTCTAGCCGCTGAAGGGAATGCGGCAGGTGGATTTCGATCAGCCCGCTGCTACGGACGCAAGTCGCGCGAAAATCCCAGGTTTGACCTGCAGCGTGAACGAGTTGCAGGGAAGTTGCGCCTGTGACGGACCAGCGCATTGGCGCGGGGGCGAGGCTTGGTTGGACTGACGATGGCTCGGTCACGCGCGCAGGACCGAGGAGGGCGGCGTTAAATTCCTTGGCCTGCATGAAATCCGGACGCAGCGCGCAGTCGAACCTAATATTGAACCAGCCCTGATTGTTTGAGATCTGCCCGAACCCTAAGAGTCGCAGTCCAAGCAACAGCAGTGGCGGCTTCTCCGCCTGGGGCGGCGTGTTCTCCACGGTGCCCAAGAAGAAGCGCGTGCCGTCTGCACTGCCCGGCTTGGAAAGCGATGGGGCGGCTGCCTCGCAGGCCCAGACCGCGCGCTGCAGGTCGTTGGTGCTGGATGCCATAGCCAACGGCAGAATGGGCGCCGATGCCGCCGGGGCCGGAAGCGGCGCTATAAGAGTGAAAGCCACCGCAACCACTGCTGCAAGCGTATGAGGCAAGGCCCCGAAGCGCAAAGGCGGCATTCGAACCAACAAGGCGTTTGGCTTGGACATTTTTTATTCCAACAGGTTGTTGGATGTGGAAATACAACGCAGCTATGACGGATGCTAATCAATCCTGGTTCAATTGGACGAATTCCTGCCATCGATGGGCTTCGCTGGCGCTCAGCCCATCCTACTTTTCGCGGCGGTGCGGGCTCTGGAGGCAAGGGCGAGCAGGGTTTGGCGGCAATAGGCAAGGTCTGGCATATGGGTGGATTTGCAGGCGGCTTCGGCGGCGAGCGCCGCTTTGATCGCCTCGGTCAATGCTGCCTGCGACCAGAGCCCAAGGGCGCGGGTGAGGATGGGGACGCGCTTGAAAAAGATTGGGGGGCGAAGGCTGCTTATGGCGTCCTGGATGGAGGTGTCGGGCCCAAGCGCGGCGGCGGCAATGCGCAGGCGCATCAACTCGGAGAGCAGCACACGCAGGATGGCGACGGGGGAAACGCCTTCGTCATAGGCGAGCGAGATGGCGCGGTCGGCGGCGGGCGGATTGCCGGTGAGGATGGCGTCGATCGCTTCCTGGATCGAGGCGTCACCGCTATCGGGCAAGGCGGCCGAAACATCGCTGAGCGACATGGAGCCATTGGGGCCCGCATAGAGGTAGAGAAGCTCCACCGCCTGGCGAATCGCGCCTTCCTCGCCGCTGATGTTGCCCGCAACCCACGCAGCTGCTTCTGCGCCGATGGTGACGCCATGGGCGCGCAATCTTTCGGTGATGATGCGCGGCAGCCTGGCGGCATCGACGGCATAGCAGGCAAGTGCGGCGGTGGCCGGGCTTTTTTCCGCCAGAGCCCGCAATTTGGATTTAGGGGGGAGCTCGCCGGCTTCGAGAATCACCAGCGCGTCGGCTGGGTTTTTCAGTAGCGCCTCGGTGGGTTTTAACGCAGTCTCGCCGGCATCACGCAGGCGGACGACGCGCCGGCCGCCGGTGAGGGAGGCGGCGGTTGCTTCTTCCAGAAGGCGCGACGAATCGGTTATTTCTGCGTAACGAAACGGATCGTCCATGTTGCCCAGCACGGATTTGACGAGCGTGAGCGCGCGCTCGGAGACCAGGCCGGAATCGGGGCCGTAAATTAGAACAACGCTGGTGGCTCCGGGATTTTTTAGAAATGAGTCGATCCGCGCGGCGTCGATTTTCATGGCGATGAGAGCGAAGGGAGGAAGTCGTGGATCCCCCGCCTTCGCGGGAGATGACGGTGTTGCGGCGGTGTTGCCAAAGCCCCTGAGGGGGCCTGGCCCTCTTCAGAAAAAGAACACGCCACCTTATCCGGCATTCGGGTGTGTTTTGAAGTATGCCGCGACTTGCGTGGAAATCTGCGCGGCGATCTCATTGGCGACTTGCTGGTCGATGGTGCTGGTTTCCAGCGTCCCCGCAAAATATTGCTGGTCGACGACGTTGAGCGCGTCTTCGGTGCTGGCCTGGCCCCTGACGAGCGGGGTGTGCGGGCTGCCGATGGGCGCCAAGGTCCAGCTTGCCTTGGCGATAAAGCGCGTGCGGCTGGTGGAAGTATCGGGCTGGACGCCGATGCCCTCCGCGCCGATGCTGTAGCTTACGTTCAGGATATAAAGTTCCTGAGCGGGCGCGCCGGCAGTTTGAAGCTGGTCCTGCAGGGATTGGCGCAATAACTGGCCGGTGCGCTCGGGGATGATTCCAACCGCAACTTCGTCCATCTGCTGCTGCACGGTGGCGCCATTATCGCCGTAAAGCGGCGTAAAGCCGCAGCCGGTAAGGGCAAGGGCTGCCGCGCAGAGCAGCGTTGATTTACGGTTTGGCGACAAAGTTCACGATCCGATCCGGCACGTAGATTTCTTTCAAAATCGTCTGACCGTTCAATGCGCTGTGCACCGCCTCTCTGGCAATGGCAATGTTGTCGGCGGCACTCGCGCCGAGCGGCACGGTGATGGTGCCGCGCAGCTTGCCGTTGACCTGCACGGCGATGGTGACCTCGTCAACCACCAGCAATTGCGGGTCGGGTTTGGGCCAGGGTTGGCTGGCGATCAGGGGCGCGCTTGGGTTCAGCGTTTGGTTTATGGTTTCCGCAACATGCGGGACCATGGGGGCGATCAGGCGGGCTAGAACATGTATGGCTTCCAGCCGGGCGCTAAGCAGGCTGGGATCGGTGGGACTGGTGCCGGCCAGTGCGCCGGTCAGTTCGTAGGTGCGGGCGACGGCGAGGTTGAAGGCGAATGTTTCCATCGCCGTGGTGATCGCCTCGATGGCGCGGTGGGTGAGTCGACGGAGTTTTTTGGCCTCGATGCTGAGCGGAGCGGCCGGATCGCCGGCTTCCGAGGAGATGAGTTCGGCCAGCCGGGCGATGCGCTGGATGAACCGGTGCGCGCCTATCGCACCGGTTTCGGTCCATTCGACATCGCGCTCCGGCGGGTTGTCGGAGAGCACGAACCAGCGGGCCGTGTCGGCGCCGAAACGCTCTACAATAACGCCGGGGTCCACCGTGTTGCGTTTGGATTTCGACATCTTTTCGATGCGGCCGATGCTGACCGGGCGGCCATCGGCGGTGGTGGCGCCGTCGGGGTGTTTGGTCACCTCTTCCGGGTAGAGCCAGTTGCCGTCCGCGTCCTTGTAGGATTCGTGGGTCACCATGCCTTGGGTGAACAGCCCGGCAAAAGGCTCGTCCAGCGCGAGATGGCCGGTTTTGTGCAGCGCGCGGGTGAAGAAGCGGGCATAGAGCAGGTGCAGAATGGCGTGCTCGATGCCGCCGACATATTGGTCAACCGGCAGCCAGTGTTTGGTGGCGGCCAGATCGGTGGGGGTGGTGGCGCGGGGGGAGCAGAACCGGGCGAAGTACCAGGAGCTGTCGATGAAGGTATCGAAGGTGTCGGTTTCGCGCAGCGCCGCCGCGCCGCAACTGGGGCAAACGGTGTGCTTCCATGTTGGGTGGTGGGAAAGCGGGTTGCCGGGTTTGTCAAAAGTGACATCGGCGGGCAGGCGGATCGGCAGGCACTCCAGGGGTGCGGGTTGCGGGCCGCAGGCTTCGCAATGGATCACCGGGATCGGGCAGCCCCAATAGCGCTGGCGGGAGATGCCCCAGTCGCGCAGGCGCCAGTTGACGACGCCCTTGCCGGCGCCGGTTTTTTCCAAGGCGGCGATGGCCGCGGATTTTCCCTCCGATGTGGAGAGGCCGGTCAGGAATCCGGAATTGATGATAAAGCCGTCGCCGTCCAGCGCCTTGTCGGCAATTTCCGGGGTTTCGCCGGCTTTGGGGGAGACGACAACAGGGACCGGGAGATCGTATTTGCGGGCGAAATCCAGATCGCGCTGGTCGCCGCAGGGACAGCCGAAAATGGCGCCGGTGCCGTATTCCATCAGCACGAAATTGGCGATCCAGATCGGGAATTTGGCGCCCGGGATGAAAGGGTGGGTGACATAGGCGCCGGAGCAGAATCCTTCTTTTTCGGCGGTCTCGATGGCGGCCTCAGAGGTGCCGCGGCTTTGGCAGGCGGCGATGAAGGCGGCGGCGCCAGGGTTTTGCGCCGCGATCGCCTGCGCAAAGGGATGCTCCGGCGCGATCGCCAGGAAGGACATGCCGAAAAGCGTGTCGGGCCGCGTGGTATACACGGTGATGCCGTTCAGGCCGGCCAGCCGGGTTTCCAAGGGAAAAGTGACTTCTGCACCTTCGGAGCGACCGATCCAGTTTTCCTGCATCAGTTTCACCCGTTCCGGCCAGCGCGGCAGTTCGCCGAGTCCGGCCAACAGTTCCGGCGCAAAATCAGTGATTTTCAGGAACCACTGCGCCAGATTTTTCTTCTCAACGATGGCGCCGGAGAGCCAGCCGCGGCCGTCGATCACCTGCTCATTGGCGAGGACCGTGTTATCCACAGGGTCCCAGTTGACGGCGGAGAGGCGGCGCTCGACCAGGCCGGTGGCCCAGAAATCCAGGAAGATTTTCTGCTGCTGGCCGTAATATTCTGGATCGCAGGTGGCGAATTCGCGCGACCAGTCGAAGGACAGGCCGATGCGTTTGAACTCGGCGCGCATGGTGGCGATGTTATCGTAGGTCCATTTCGCCGGGTCGATATTGCGGCTGCGCGCGGCGTTTTCGGCCGGCAGACCGAAGGCGTCCCAGCCGATGGGATGCAGCACGTCATAGCCGCAGGCGCGTTTGTAGCGGGCGACGACATCGCCCAGCGTATAGTTGCGCACATGGCCCATGTGAATCTTGCCGGAGGGATACGGGAACATCTCCAGCACGTAGTATTTGGGCTTGATCCCGGAAGGGACATCCTGGGCGGCAAAGCAGCCGGCGGCTTCCCACGCCGCCTGCCAATGCGGCTCGGCCACGGAAAAGTCGTATTTTTGCCCTGAATCCGGGCCAGGGGGAGAATCATGCAAGGCGTTCACGGGATACTCAATCATACGAGACAAAGGCTGTTTACCCGCCCAGCTCAACCATTTGCAATGCGCGGGAAATTTGAATTCTGCCAGCTTTGCAGCGATGTATGTCATGACATGAGCGCAGCACAGCAAACCGAAAATTCGGGCAAGACAGGTAAATTGGTGCCGCTGGAGGGATTGCGCGGAATCGCGGCAGCAATTGTCGTGCTGTACCATCTGGTGCTGGGCTTTACCCAGAAGGGCGTCGGCGTAGTGCCGCATGGGCATGGCGGCTTCGATGTGCTGCTGCAGTTCGGGCTGGGGTTGCTGAATGGCGGCGCCGCGGTGGCGGTGTTCTTCGTGCTGTCGGGTTTTATTCTTAGCCTGCCGTTTTCGAAGGATCGCAGTATCTGGCGGGTGGGGGTCGCCTTGCTGAAACGCTGGCCGCGGCTGGCGATGCTGACAACCATTGCCTGTCTGTTTGCCTGGATGATGATTTTGATCAGCCATGACAACTACAAGATGGCCGCGCACGTGATCGGCGCAAAATGGATGGCGACGCATGGGAACGCGCCAATCGAGGGACATCCGGATGTCGGCTGGTTCGATGCGCTGCGCGAGGGGCTATACCAGGTGTTCCTGTTCGGCGATGTGCATTTCGACTCACCGCTTTGGACCATGCGGATCGAGCTGTTCGGCAGCTTCGCGATCTTTATGGCGGCGCCGGTGCTTTTTGCGATCCGCAGCTGGGCGTTGCGGCTCTCGCTGATCGTGCTGGTGATGGTTTGGGCCGGCGCCAGCTATCCGGTGACCTATCTCAGCGATTTTCTGGTGGGCGTGGTGTTGGCGATGCTGTTCGCCGAAAACCGGATGCCGAATTTCAAGAACTGGCAGGCGGCGATATTGGGCGTGGTTGCGATCTATCTGTTCAGCTTCACCTATGAGCAGAAATTGCTGATCCATGCGCCGATCAAGGCCGTGCTGCCGATTGGCGATACGTCGCATTTCGTCTGGGATGCGGGCGCGGCGCTGATGATTTTACTGCTGCTGGGCAATCCGTTTTTGCGGCGGGTGTTCTCGAAGAGCTGGGCGGTATGGCTGGGGTTGCTGTCCTTTCCCATTTATCTGCTGCATGGGCCGATCATGCTCTCCGCTGGGGCGACCAGCTTTAACGGGGCGCTTGGGGTGGTGGGCAAGACGAACAGCGCGTTGATCGCGGCCGGGATCAGCGTGGCGCTGACGTTGTTGTGCGCGGTGCCGCTGGTCTGGGTGGATCAGACCTGGACCCGGGTGCTGGGGCGGATGACCAAGCCGTTATTGAAAAAGCCCGCGGCGAACGGGGAAGTTATTTGGCAGAGTCCGGGTTCACCCTCCATGCAATTCGAGGGCGTATCTAGCCCGGCGGCTGCCGGCCCGCGCGGTTGCGCGGCGCTGGAACGGTTGGCGCTGCAACGTCCGGACTCTGGTTAACGCGCCGCGCCGCCGGCGGCGAGCGGGAGAACCTTGTCGCGGGTAAGAGGAGCGAGTGGTAAATCGAGATTTGCCGAAGGCGTGATCCAGACCGCCTCCGCGATTTCCGCGCCTGGGGTTATGGGCACTTCAGTTTTTAAGCAAAACAATTCGGCTTCGACGATCGAATCCGGTTCGTTTGCGGCCTTGGCCGAAAAACGGCCGAGATACTCGGTGGCGGAAGGGTCGATCTCGAGGTTCAGTTCTTCCATCAGTTCCCTTTGGAGCGCTTCCATCGGCGTTTCATCGTTGTCGATTTTTCCGCCCGCTTGCATGTAGCTTTGCGACCCTGCTTTGCGTACCAGCAGCGTTTGGCCGGCAGCATTCAGAATCAGCGCGGCCGCAATCCGGATCACGGCAACCATTTCAGACCAACCGCACGGGGCCGGGATATTTTGAAAGAATGGCGTCGCTCGTAAGCAATACCATGCCTTCGACGGCTGCCTGGGCGATCAGCAAACGGTCGAACGGGTCTTTGTGGATGCGCGGCAGCGTGCTCGCGGCGATGCCGTGCGCGCTGATGACCGGAAGTTCGAGATAGCCGTTTTCTATCAAAGCCTTGTATAGAATACCCGGGTCGAGCCGGAAACTGGCGCGCCCCAGTGCATGCTTTATGGCAACCTCCCAGATGTTTGCGGCACTGAAAGACAGCTCATTTTCCTGATCCAGCAGTAATGCGCGGGCCGCAACCGACAGCCGGCCTGGATCAATTGCGGCCAGAACGAGGATATTCGTATCCGTGAGCAACTTCACCCTTCGAACAGCGCTAAAATCTCGTCTTCGGCAAAACGATCGAAATCGTCTGGCACCGTGAATTCGCCTTCCAAAAAACCCAGGCGCTTGGGCGCTTTAGGAGCATCCAAGGCGGTTACTTTCACCAAAGGCTTGCCGGCCTTGGCGATAATGAATGGCTCACCTTTAACCGCCTGCTCAATCAGGCGCGATAGGTTTGTCTTTGCTTCGTGGATATTGACTGTAATCATTTCACGCCCCGGTAAACTAAGTCCAGTTAGTTTAGTCTATTCTGGCGCGAGGTGCAATAAATTTGCGAACCCGTAAGGTTTGAAATTGGCGCCCATGATTTCCGCATCGGCGAGCGCGGCAGTGAACAAGGCCGTGCCAGGGTGCGGCGCCGGCGTCGAGGTCGGCAGGTGGTGGGTGACGGCGTTGGCCTGCCGGGCGACCGGGTTGGCGGGGTCGAACCATTGGATGTTGGGGTGAAGCGCGCGCAATTCGGGGAGCAGGAAGGTGTAGTGGGTGCAGCCTAATGCGATGGCGTCGATCAATTCGGCGCCTGGTTGGCTGAGGAGCGGGGCGATGGCGGCGGAGAGCGCGGCGAGGCTGAAGGGAGCGCCGCGAAATTTTTGCTCGGCGAAGTCGGCGAGGGTGGGGGTACCAAAGCTGTGGACCACGCAGCCGGCGGCGAATTTTTGCTTAAGGTCCGCGAGATAGGGGCGGCGGATGGTGGCGGCGGTGGCGAGCAGGCCGATATGGCGGGTGCGGCTGGCGGCGGCGGCGGGTTTGATGGGCGGTACGCAGCCGATGAAAGGTTGCGGGAAGCTCTCGCGCAAATGGCCGAGGGCGACGGTGCTGGCGGTGTTGCAGGCGATGACGATGGCGTCGGGGTTGGTGCGCGCAACGCCAAGGCCGATGATTTTCAGGATTCTGGCGATCAGAACGTCGTCGGGCTTTTCGCCATAGGGGTAGAAGCCGTTATCGGCGAGGTAGGTGATATTCGTCTCCGGTTGAAGCTTGCGGATTTCCGCGACGACGCCGAGGCCGCCAATGCCGGAATCGAAGACGAGGAGGGTCATGGGTGGAGTGTCTAGTTAAAAAGTCGTGGATGCCCCGCGGCGTGCATACGCGCCTTCGCGGGGGGTGACGGGGGCATCTTCAAAACTCTTCAACCTGGAACTCTACGTCGCGGTGAACGTGGACCGACATCAACACCCCGAAGCCGAGCATGACGGCGGTGACGGCGGAACCGCCATAAGAGACCAGCGGGATCGGCACGCCGCCGACCGGGATGAGGCCCATGACCATGGAAAGATTCACCGCGCAGTACAGGAAGAAGTTCATGCCCAGCCCAAGCGCCACCAGGCGGCCGTATTGGTTGTTGCAGCGCAAGGCCGTGTAGAGGGCAATGGCGGAGATCGCGAATAGCAGGCCGAGCACAAACATGCTGCCGATGAAGCCGAATTCCTCGGCGATGATGGTGAAGACGAAATCGGTTTGCTTCTCCGGCAGAAAATTGAGCTGGTTTTGGGTACCGTGCAAAAAACCCTGGCCGGAAAAACCGCCGGCGCCGAGGGCGATTTTTGACTGGATGATGTTGTAGCCGGCACCCAGCGGGTCGGCGCCGGGATTCATGAAGGTAATGATGCGGGCGCGCTGGTAGTCGAGCAGGTGGTCGAAAATCAGTGGCGTCGCGATGGCGATGACGGCGATGACCAAAGCGAATTTCCACCAGCGCACGCCGCCGCCGAGCATCACCGTGGCGCCGATGATGGCGGTGATGACGGCGGTGCCGAGATTGGGTTCCTTGAGGATCAGCGCGACGGGCAGCAGGATGGCGAGGATGGGCGGCACAAGGAAAAAAATATTGCCGGCGCGCTGGTAGGAGCTGCGTTGGAACCAGGCGGCGATGGCCAGAATGAGGAAGAGCTTCATCAGCTCGCTGGGCTGGATTTCGACACCGCCGACGCTCATCCAGCGCTTGGCGCCGAGGCCAGTATGACCGAATTTGGCGACTGCGAGGAGCAAAAGGATGCCGACAAGATAGCTCGGCCAGGAGAGTTTGGCGATAAATCTTATATCGACCAGCGCGATGGCGATCATCAGCAGCAGGCCGGAGAGGAAACGGGTGAGCTGGCTGTTGGCGTAGGGGTCCGTCGCGCCGCCGGCGGCGGAATAGAGCGCCGCGTAGCCGACCCCCGCCAGGGCGCAGACGCACAGCACGAACAGCCAGTTGATGCGCAGGAATTTGCGCACCAGGCCAAAGGAACGGTCGCGGAACGGACGGTGCGCGTCAATGGCGTAGCTGATCATTGCACGGTGGATCCGGAAGAGATGCTGGCCAGCGCGGGCGGCGACGCGGCGTTGGCGTCGGCGCTGGGCGCAAAAGCCGGGCCTGGGGGCGGCATGACGGCGGCGGAGAGCGCCGCGCCGGCAATCGGCTTGTCGCGGCCGGCGGGGTCGTTGGTGATGGCGTAGGTCAGCAGGTCGCGGGCGATGGGGGCGGCGGATTGCGCGCCCCAATTGCCATGTTCGACGATCACGGCGGTGGCGTAGCGCGGATTGTCGTACGGCGCGAAGCCGATAAACAGGCCGTTGGGACGGTCAACCCAGGCCATGCGGTCGGCATTGTAATTTTTTGTCTTCTCGGCGGCGGTGTCGTTATGCACCTGGGCGGTGCCGGTTTTGCCGGCCATCTGCGCGCCAGGGAGCATCAGCCTGGCGGCATAGGCGGTGCCCTGCGGCGTGTTGACCACCTCGAACAGGCCCTGGCGGACCAGAGCGAGGTGGCGGTCATCAACGTCCAGCGCCGGCCAGTCGGTGGCGTTGGCGCCGACCTGCAGTGCGCCGCCGACGCGCCGCGTGATATGCGGGCCAATGGCAATGCCGCTGGCGATTCGGGCGATCATGGTGGCCAGCGCGATGGGGGTCACCTGATTATAGCCCTGACCGATGCCCTGCACCACGGTATTGCCCGGCGCCCAACGGATGCCGCGCGCGCGGGCCCAATCGAGCGTGGGGACAAGACCCGGAGAAGCATGGGGGATGTCCATCTGCAGATCGAGGCCGATGCCGAGCTGATTTGCCATGGCGGCGATGTTGTTGATGCCGACGGCAAGCGCAACCTGATAGAAAAACACGTCGCAGCTGATCTGCAAGGCCGTGGTGAGGTTGATGGTGCCGTGGGCGGTGTGGTTGTCGCACCAAAAGATATGGTCGCCGAGGGTGAAGGAGCCGGTGCAGGTAAGGCAGCTATCGGCGGTGAGCGCGCCGCTTTTCAGCGCGGCCAGGGCGACCGTGGGCTTGAATGTCGAGCCGGGCGCGTACAAGCCGGCGATGGCGCGGTTTTGCAGCGGGTGCAAGGGATCGCCCATCCAGTCTTTCCAGGTATCGGCGGGCACGCCTTTGTCGAACAAAGCCGGGTCGAAGGAGGGGTTGTTCGCCATGGCCAGAATCTCGCCGCTCTGCGCGTCCAATACCACGGCGACGCCGGGCTGGGCGCCGAGCCGCTGCAAGGCGAGGGCTTGCAGGCCGGCATCGAGGGAAAGCGCCACGGTCTGGCCGGCAATGCCGGGATCGGAGGCGACTTCGCGCACCACCTCGCCATGCACGTTGGTTTCGGTTTGGACGAAGCCGGGGGCGCCGCGCAAGGGCTGGTCCTGCCAGGCTTCGGCGCCGGTGCGGCCGATGCGCATGCCGGGCAAAGCAAGCACGCTGTCGGACTTGGCTTCCACCTTGTTCGGGCGGCCGACATAGCCGACGGCATGGGCTAGCCCCGGACCGAATGGATAAACGCGGCTGGTGCCGACCTCGATGATCACGCCCGGCAGGTTGGGGGTGTTGACTTCGATGGCGGCCATGTCCGGCCAGTCCAGATAATCTTTCAACATGACGGGGATGTATTCCGGGCGGTCGGCGAGATCGGCGGCGATGCGGGCGCGCTCGTCATCGGAGAGCGCGACCAGTTGGCTGAAATTATCGAGCACCGCCGTCGCGTCCGGGCATTGCGCCTTCATGAACAAAGCCCGCCAATGCTGCTGGTTGCCGGCCAGAACGGCGCCGAAACGGTCGGTGATGACCCCGCGTTGGGGGGCGATCAGGCGTTCACTGATGCTGTTGGCTTTGGCCAGCGTGGCGTATTTGCCGTGCTGCACGACCTGCAGGTTGTAGAGCCTGGCGCCAATGGCAGCGAAAATGCCGAGCTGGCCGGCGCCGATCAACAAGGCGCGGCGGCTGAAGGCGGCGCGGCCCTGAATCTCGCGTTTCATCGGCCGGAGCTACGCAAGCTCTGACGCGGCTGCGCCGCGATGCGCCCGGATGAACAAGGCCGCCATCGCCGGATAGATGCCAGCGCAGGTAAGGATTTGTACGGCAAGCGGGACCAGCGAAAGCAATGTAAGGGTGAGCAAGGATTGTGCCGCCCAGAATAGGGCCGAAAGCAACGTCGCCAAACCGGTGAAGGCCGCCCAGTTCAGAAAAAAGCCGCTTGGCGCCAGCCGCCGGCGGGCTGCCAGGGTGGCGCCTTGCAGCAAAAGGAGAAGCACCGCCCAAATACCGAGCTGGGAAAGGTTGAGCAGGTCGAGCAGCAATCCGGTAACGGCGACCACCGGCGCGGGGAACGAGGTGGGGCGGTACAGTGACCAGAAGAACACGCAGGCCATGGCGTAGGCCGGGCGCAGTTCGGCCTGGCCGGGCAGGCCGACCGGCAGGCCGATGAGGAACAAGCCGAACAGGGTGCAGAAGGCCGGCCAGGCATGGCGGGAGGCAGCGTCCAACCGCCGCCAAACGCCTGGACCTCGCCGCAAGGCGGAACGCCCCGCCATCTGCTAAACGATCCCCATCTTCAAGGAATACCCATTTTCAAGGATTCCTGGGTGCTTTGCCGGCCGGTTTCCCGGTTTTGAGGATCGGCGTGAGTTCTGGTTGGCTGTTGGGGTAGATGAACACCCGCAGCAGCCGCAAACGGTCCAGACCGGCCAGCGGCAACACTTCCGGCCGGTTCTGGGCATCGTAATGCACGACGCCGATCGGCAGTCCGGCTGGAAAGGCGCCGCCGAAGGCGCTGGAGAGTACCATGTCGCCTTCCGCCGGCGGTTGGTCCGGCGACCAGTAGAGCAGTCGCGGGTTGGGCCCGTTGGTGCCGGTCATCAAGGCCGGGGCGCCGTGCGAGCCGAGGCTGACGGGCACCCGGCTGTTCAGGTCGGTAATGAGCAGAATCCGGGCGCTTTGGTCGCCGGCCGCCACCACCCTGCCGACGATGCCGCGTCCATCCATGGCGACCCCGCCGATGAGCCGCGCCGGTTTGATCGCCTCGCCGGACGAGGTGGAGACCAGGACCGAGCGGGCATAGACACCGCCCAGATCGGCGACAACCGGGGCGGTGAAGAATTCCGGCGTTGGGCTGGGCACGAAATTGAGCGTGGATTTAAGCGCGTCGTTCTGCGCTTGCAGGGCCATGGCCACCGCCTGCCATTGCAGCAGCCTGGCGTTTTCCGCCCGCAACTGCGCGTTCTGGCTGGCTAGGTCGAACAGGTTGCCGATGGCGCCGGTACCGTGTTCCAGCGCCTCAACTGGGACCGAAACGGTGGCATAAAGGGGGGCCAGCACGTCGTCCAACCCGGTGCGCAGGTGATCGCCTACATTCTCATCGGCGCGGCCGAAGAGAACGATGCCCAGAGACAGCATCAGCATCACCGGCAGCGTTAGCCGGGATAGTGCCTGCCGGAACGGGATCGATAACCTGATCACCGGTTAAGCGTCTCCACTAGAAAAACTTTTTGCCCCGAAAGTCGAGCGCAGGCTTACGCGCTTTTAGGCGAGGCGGACAGGTGCTATTTTACAAAAACTGAGCAGTGTCCGGTGTTTCGGAGACGGACAGAGGCACGCAAACCGTGTTAGTTTTATAATCTTGCCGACCGGTTAATTTGCGCCTCGAAATCGTATTTAAATAGTGGTCGCGGCCGGAGTGCTGCTACCGCATGACCTGCAGCGGCGCCGGCGCAGAAATTTAGAAGCCTTCGCGCTCGATCCGCTTGCGCTCCATCTTGCGGGCGCGGCGAACTGCCTCGGCGGCTTCGCGGGCGCGGCGCTCGGAGGGTTTTTCGTAGTGGCGGCGAAGTTTCATTTCGCGGAACACGCCTTCGCGCTGGAGCTTCTTTTTGAGCGCTTTCAGCGCCTGATCGACGTTATTATCACGAACAAGAACTTGCACTGGGCCGACAACTCCTGTGATAGGACATTGATTTAAAACAAAAATACGGCGCCGCCGGATCGGCAGCGCACGTCTTGCCCGTTGGGTAGCACAGAGTTTATGAGATGACAAATCGGGATTTACGAGCGGCCGGGGTGATGGGCTTGCAGGGATTGGCGCGCCAGTGCTGTTGTTTTCGCGTTCCCGCCAGCATCGTTTTGCGGTAGCGTACTGGCGTCATGGCAGTTCTGAAAATCGCCCGCATGGGGCATCCGGTGTTACTCGAACGGGCGGCGGAGGTGGCGGATCCCACGGCGCCCGATATTGCGCGGCTGATCCGTGACATGGCGGAGACGCTGGAGGATGCCGGCGGGGTGGGCCTGGCGGCGCCGCAGGTTTTTACCTCAACGCGGCTGTTCCTTTACCTCGTTCCGGCAAGCCGGGCGGATGGCGATGAGGTGAAGCTGACGACCGTGATCAACCCGGTCATTAGGCCGCTGGGTGATGCGTTGGAATTGGGCTGGGAGGGCTGCCTTTCCATCCCCGGCCTGCGGGCGGCGGTGCCGCGCCATAAGCGGATTCAACTGGATTATGTTGATGCAACGGGGGCGGCCATCAGCAGAACCGTTTCCGGCTTTCATGCCCGCGTGGTGCAGCATGAGTTCGACCATTTGAACGGGGTGCTGTATCCGATGCGCATGTCCGATTTCCGCTATTTTGGCTTCGACGAGGAGGTGGCGCGCTATTCGCGGGCGCTGCCGGAACCTGAAACGACGGCGCCGGAGGCCAGGCTGTGAGCGCTGATCCGCAACGCGACG
Organism: Alphaproteobacteria bacterium; assembly: GCA_026225015.1. Lineage (GTDB taxonomy): Bacteria > Pseudomonadota > Alphaproteobacteria > Acetobacterales > Acetobacteraceae > Acidocella. The sequence goes on along the minus strand of JAMFRY010000062.1, from coordinate 25,204 downwards.
CAGTGATCGATTCGCTGGTTTTGCAGGTGCCCTTCGATGGCTGGACCATCAAGGCGCTGCGCCAGGCGATGCTTGCCATCGGCGAGCATCCGGACGATGCAAAGCTGCTGTTTCCGAACGGCTCGGCTGAGATGATCGAAGCCTATTGCGCCCTGGCGGATGAGCGGATGGCAGAGGCGGCGCGGGGGGAGTTGGCCGGGCTTCGGGTGCCGGAACGGATTCGCGCCATTATTGTTATCCGGCTGGCGCAGAGCCGCGCCGATAAGGAAGCGATCCGCCGGGCTTTGGCCTGGGCGGCGATACCCTTCAACGCGTCGCGGGCGGCGCGCATCACCGCAGCGACCGTGGATACGATCTGGCACGCAGCCGGCGATACCTCCGCGGATTTTTCCTGGTACACCAAGCGCGGTATTCTGGCCGGGGTTTACAGCGCGACCTTGCTGTACTGGCTGCGCGACACATCCGAGGACGACCAGGCAAGCCTGGCTTTTCTGGATCGCCGGCTGGCCGATGTGGCGAAGATCGGCGGCCTGCGCAAGCGGCTGGCGGCGCGCTTTAACGGTTGGAAAGAACGCTCGAAGGGGTTTGCGCCTGGCGCTTAGGTTTTGCGCGTGGGACCCTGCGTCATTCATGACGCTGGGTACTGCGCGCGGGCGGAGGGGCCGAAGGTTCCGCCGGCGCGGAGCGTCGGTGGAATGGCCCCGGAGGGCACTGGAGGGGGCGGGCGCTAAATATGACTCTGGTGGGACACTGCATTTTCAATGATGTGTCCCACTGGAGTGAAGTGTTTAATCCGCGTTTCAAACCCGGAATCTTTGGAGAGTGTTAACTAATCCGCAGCAAGGTCGGCCAATACCGCTGTGATGAGGGTATTGTCCGATGTCTGTGTCTCAAGCTGCGCTCGCCGAACCGCATGACGAACGAAGGCGGCATAAAAGGCGCTCGGTTTACCGGGCGGCCGAGTTGATGCTGGGTGGAAAGGATGGTGTCGGCTGCACCATTCTCGACGAATCCGAAGGCGGGTTGCAGTTGGAGCTGGCGCAGGCGCAGGCGCAAGCGCTGCCGGAAGAGGTGCTGATCAGGTTCAGCGATTTGGCCACGCAATTCGTTCGGCGCTGCTGGGCCAGGGGCAACCGGGCAGGCTTCAAATATGTCGAGATCGCGCCGGCGGAGTCGCCTCAGACAAAGGTGCAGCCGGCAAAGGCGAATTTTATTGCCTTCAACGATTTTATCCATATTTCGCGCGCGTTGCTCGAACTGCCTGGTGAACCGGGGGGATTGCTGTATCCCGCTGAGCAAATTCGCGCGCTGCTGGCGCGCGAGACGCAGGCGCGGCAGCTTTTTCCAGTTCTCGAGAGGACCGGGCCGGAGTGGCTTGAAGAGCGTGATAGGTTGGGGCCGCGGGATTGATGGGCCTCGCCTGCGCTCGGCCCATCGTATTGCCCTCAGCTTGCCAGCGCCGCATCCACGGCTGAAACCAAGGTAGGATCATCTGCCTTGGTGTCCGGCGTGAACCTGCCGATCACCGCGCCATCGCGGCCGATGAGAAATTTCTCGAAATTCCACAGCACTTCCGGCAACGGGTTCGGATCAATCCCATAGCCTTTCAAATTCGTGCGAAAGCCATCCCCGCCTGCCGCTTCCGGCGCCGCTTCCGTGAGGGCTTGGTAGAGCGGATGTTTGTCCTCCCCCACCACCGAGATTTTTTCGAACAGCGGAAAGGTCACGTCGTATTTGGTGGCGCAGAATTCCTTGATCTCCGCCTCGGTCCCGGGCTCCTGGCCGCGGAAATTATTGGCCGGGAAGCCGAGCACTTCCAGCCCCTGATCATGCTTCTCGGAATAGAGTTTTTGCAGGCCCTCATATTGCGGCGTCAGCCCGCATTTCGAGGCCACGTTCACCACCAGCAATACCTTGCCCTTATAGGCGCCAAGGGTGGCCGGTGCGCCGTCGATGGTGTTCACCGGAATATCATAAACTTTCTGTGTCATGTTTTCCCCTCAATCCTGGTTGATACCGGCAGAGTTGCATCTTTAGGCGCGCTTGTCATCGTGCGCCTCGGCCGGCCGCCTTTGCTGCATGCGCTTCGCCGCAGTCGCGCGCTCGGCCTTCGCTTCGAATCGTTCGCCGGCGGCCCCAATCCCGTAGGGCGGCATGTTCACATAGATTGCCTCGTATGTTCCCGGCGCAGCCAAATAGGTTTCATGCCAGATTCCGACATCGCCGCTGGTGCCAACGGCTTTGTTGAACGCAACCCAGGCCGGCAGATGCGCACCCTCCCGCGCCGAGGCATATTCGTTCAGCTGGGTAAAATTTTTCCAGTATTGCACGACCATGATATTCGGAAAGCCAAGTTGCAGCCGGTAGTGCAACAAGCCGAGCTCAGGCCGGGCTGCAAGCTCGCGCAGCATTTTTGGCATCGCCAGCAGCACCGGCACCCAGCTTGCCAGTTTCCAGGGCCGATTGATCCGCATGCCGATCAAAAACAGCACGAACCCGCTGCTGATTTCTGCGCTCATCCGGCTGTTGACGGTCTCTGTCATGATGAACGCGCCTTTACGCTGGAGCAAAAATCAGTGCTAGGCCGTCCATGCAATAGCGCAGCCCGGTTGGCGGCGGGCCGTCTGGGAACACATGGCCCAGATGGCCGCCGCAGCGCCGGCAATGCACTTCGGTCCGCTGCATTCCAAGCGAATCATCCTCCGTTGTTTGCACCGCATTCGGCAAGGGTTGCCAGAAACTCGGCCAGCCGGTGCCGCTGTCGAATTTCGTCGCTGAGGAGAAGAGCGGCAGCGCACAGCCGGCGCAGGTGAAGCTGCCCTTGCGATGCTCGTTCAGCAAAGCCGAGCTGAAGGGCGGCTCCGTGCCTTGCTCGCGCAGAATATTGTACTGCGCCTGCGAGAGAATCTTCTGCCACTCCGCATCGCTATGCGTGACTTCAAAGTTATGCTCCGCCCCGTAAGCGGGTTTTGCCTGATGCAGCGCCCGCGCTCCGATTGCCGCCATGGCAGCCGCCGAGCCCAGCAGCATCGCCTTTCTACGTCCGATCATGATTTTGCTCCCGCCGCATTCATCAGACCCTAACCTTTCCCTCGCACGTCCACCCCTTTACATACACCTGAACCAGCAGGAGTAACAGAATGGGCAGCCGCCAGCCGAACGACCCGCCGCTTTTCTACGAGACGCATGTATTCATCTGCACCAACCGCCGGCCGGAGGGCCATGAGCGCGGCTGCTGCGCCTCCAAGGGTTCGGAGAAGCTCAAGGATTATATGAAAGTCCGCGCCAAGGAGGAGAAGATCCCCAATATCCGCATCAACGCCGCTGCCTGCCTGGACCGCTGCGAGCTTGGCCCCTGCGCGGTGATCTACCCGGAAGGCGTTTGGTATCGCCTGGACTCGCGCGCCGCCGTGGACAGGGTGATCGACAAACATATCGAAAACCAGGGCCGCGTGCCGGAGCTGATGCTGCCAGCAAAAACCTGAACGACCAAAACCTGAAGAGATGTCGCGCAACTATGACTTTATTCTGAACCTCGCTGCATCCCGCTTCCCGCCGCCGGCGAAGCTGCTGGATTTTGGTTGCGGCGGAGGAAAGGTGGTCGCCAAGGGGGCTTGGTCTGGAATATATAGACCCGCGTTCTCCGGTACCGCGACGGCCATTTCAGAGGCTGAAATCGAAAAGCGTTGGGCAGGGTGCCGCGCCCACAAATGAACCAGTGTTTTCAGCGTTGCGTGATCCTGCACCGCTTTGCTCGGTTTGATGGACATCCTGCTCGGTAAGCGTCTCAGGCTATGGGCGAAACTTTTTGTCCGGAGTTTGGTGGCTGGAGCGGCGGGTCCAGCAACCGCGCGATCCGGACTGCCCCAGGTATTGCAAACAGAGGCATCGACATCATCACGATCCGCCCCAGCTGGAAATCGGTTGTCAGGACAAGCCCAACAAGCATAAGCGCCGGTATGAGCAGAACATCACGCGGGCTGAAGAGGTTCAAGGTGCTGTTATGTTCGCTCAGCAACGCAAGTAGGATAAAAAGACCGCAAGGCCCCCAGCTTAGCAGCAGTCCGCGGGTCGAAAAATTCGTCCTCATATTGGCCAATATATGGCCGGCATAGCCGGAAGGGGTCACTTGATAGGAGTTCCCCTGTGCACGGATAAGAAATAGTACTGCGCAATACGCCGCAAGGGCCAACAGAACCCAGGCAAGCTTACGAGAAAAGAGCTTGCAGTCCGCCTTCGAGGTGACGCAGCGCAAAGCCAGAAATAGGAAGGTGATGATCCCGATCTTCTCGTTGACGAACATCAACGGAATGAGCACAATCCAACACCAGTCTGGAGCCCGCAGCAGCATGGCAACGATCATGATGCCAAGGATTGTAACGGGATCAATGCCTTCAATTTGCGTGAACCAGCAGCCCGCATAGACTAAAACGCCGCTCAAAATTCCTACGAGCGCCGATTCGCCGAGCCTTCGGGCGAAGTCAAAACACAACACCACTGCGACGATCGCGCTGAGATCGGAGAGAAGGGCCATCGCTCCTGTGGCGCGCTCGTAATCGTGAGGAATGTTTACGGGAATATTCGTCAGGGGAACCGCAGGCAGAAGATGATAAAGCGGCCATGCGAGCGCAACGCTTAGGAACCGGTAGATATAAGGCGACCCCGGCAACTGGCCGCCGGACGCATGTACCAGCCAGAGCAGATAAGGCGCATAATCATCTCGCGGTACAGTCTGGAAGATCATGATGCGGTACAGAGTGAAAAAGATTTCGTATGTTCCCAGAGACAAAATGATGATCGCCAGTAGAAGCTTGGCTGTGCGAGCGGCGGAAGGCATGGGTGAACACCGGACGTTAGTACTGGGTCACATTATGAAGATTTTACCAAATTCCACAACAGAACCACCTTATAGTGGTGGGTATCGAAAATTAAGACATCTGCAGACGCTACCCTATCCAATAAACTCAATGGGTGCCGTTGCCGGTCGGCCGATCAGTCGAAGACGGGTACCCTGTGGATGATTTCTGCCACTAGGTTTTATTTCGGCGATAAATTTTAGGCGGTTGGATTGAGTCGGACGAGTTGATCCAACCGCATATGATCCGGTTTGCTCCGGCGCGCCGCGCGCCTGTAAGCAGAAGGAATGCCCTCCGAGCTCGCAATCCCGTATTTCCCAACCAAACCCGGCTCCGAGACCGTTCTGCACAATGTCTTCGGCCTGCCGGGGTTTCGGGGTCAGCAGGCGGAGATTATTGAACACGTCATTTCCGGCAATGACGCCATCGTGCTGATGCCCACCGGCGGCGGAAAATCGCTGTGCTATCAGCTTCCCGCTTTGTGCCGCGACGGGGTGGGCATTGTCGTCTCGCCGCTGATCGCGCTGATGCGCAACCAGGTCGCGGCCCTTCGGCAGCTTGGGATCAACGCGGCCGCGCTCAATTCCAGTCTGGAGCCGGCGGAGCGCACCAAGGTGCGCGCCGATCTGCGGGCCGGGCGGCTCGATCTGCTCTATGTCGCGCCGGAACGGCTGATGATGCCGGATTTTCTGGACATGCTGGACGGCGCCAATATCGCTTTATTCGCCATCGATGAGGCGCATTGCGTCAGCCAATGGGGGCACGACTTCCGGCCGGAATATCTGCAGCTCGCCGGGCTTGCCGAGCGCTTTCCCGGCGTGCCGCGCATCGCGCTCACCGCCACCGCCGACATGCAGTCGCGCGAGGATATCCGCCGCCGCCTGCGCCTGCCGGATGCCAGGTTGTTCCTCGCCAGCTTCGATCGGCCGAATATCCGCTATGCCATCGTTCCCAAAGCCGCGCCGCAGCGCCAGCTTCAGACCTTTTTGAAAGCGCATCCGGGGGAATCCGGCATTGTTTATTGCCTGAGCCGCGCCACCGTGGATGAGACCGCCGCCGCTTTGGTCGCCGCCGGCTTCAACGCGCTACCGTATCATGCCGGGCTGGGCGCAGGAATCCGCTCGCGCAACCAGGATGCGTTTCTTGCCGAGGAAGCGATCATCCTGGTCGCCACCGTCGCCTTCGGCATGGGTATCGACAAGCCGGATATCCGCTTTGTCGTCCATGTTGATCTGCCAGGCAGTTTGGAGGCGTTCTATCAGGAAACCGGCCGGGCCGGGCGGGACGGCGCGCCTGCCGAGACATTGCTGCTCTATGGGATGCAGGACATCGTGTTCCGCCGCAACATGATCGATAGCGGGGCCTCGCCGCCCGAGATCAAACGCGTCGAGCGCGGCAAGCTCGATTCCTTGCTCGGCGTGTGCGAAACGGCCGCCTGCCGGCGCCAGGCGATCCTGGCGCATTTCGGCGAGACCATGGCCGCGCCCTGCGGCAATTGCGACACCTGCAACGCCCCATCCGCGACGTGGGACGCGACCACCGCGGCGCGCAAAGCGCTCTCCGCGATTTTGCGCTCCGGCGCGCGCTTCGGCATCGGCCATTTGACGGATATTCTGCTTGGGGTCGCTACCGAGAAAATTGCCCGCTTCGGGCACGACAAGCTGCCGACTTTTGGCGTGGGAACGGAGCTCGACCGCAGGGAATGGGGATCGGTGTTCCGCCAGCTCATCGTGCTGGGCGCGATCGAGGTCGATCACGATGCCTTCGGTGCGCTGAAAATCACGGGGCGCGCCCAGACCATCCTGCGCGGGACCGAAACGCTCTCGTTCCGCCGCGACCAGGCGCCGACCGCCGCCGCCATCCGCCAGAAAAAAGAGCGCGCCGCCGTGCCGCCATCCGCGAGCGCCTTGTTCGATGCGCTGCGCGCCGAGCGCGCCAGAATGGCGAAAGAACAGAACGTTCCGGCCTATGTGATTTTCCACGATGCGACGCTGATCGCCATTGCGACCGCGCGGCCCGCGAGCCTGGCGAAACTCGCGGAAATTCCGGGCATGGGGACGACCAAGCTGGACCGCTATGGGGCGATCGTGCTGGCGACTGTTGCGGCGTCGCAGTAAGTAGGCACGGTTTTTTGCCGTGGTTGTAAGAAACTAGACATAAGTTTTTCAACGGCTTACGATGCTAGTTGAATGTCTTCGGTTAGATATGTTACGATTCACTTCAACTTTGGTCCAGTGTCGTGAAAAGGAGGGTCGATATGTCAATTTCAAGCGTTATCGCCGCCTTTACTGAGGACCAGACCGAGCGGCTAACTGGGGTAAGCAAACGCCAACTGCGCGATTGGGATAATACGGATTTTTTTGTGCCGAGCCTAGCATTTGAAGACCGGCGAGCTAAATTCAGCCGGCTATATTCCTTCCGTGATCTGGTGTCATTGAAGGTATTAAACGCGCTTAGGAACGATGCGAACGTTACACTAACTCATCTAAGAGAGGTCAAAGCCAAACTGGCTCACCTTGGAGACGATTTGTGGGCCAAAACAACGTTGTACGTTCTGAACCGCAAAGTTATATTCCACAATCCCGAAGGGGAAGTTCGGGAAGAGGTTATTTCTGGTCAAGCAATTCTTGAAATCCCGCTCCAAGTTGTAACGAGTGGCATTGAAGACGCTGTTATCGCTATGCGTCATCGTGATGTTTCCAAAATTGGTAAAATAGAAAAGCAAAAGAATATTGCCCACAATAAACCAGTCGTGGCGGGAACTCGCATTCCGGTTCACAGCGTGAAAGCTTTTGCAGAGGCGGGATATTCTGTCGCTCAAATTCGTAACGAGTATCCTACATTGACGGATGATGATATTCGAGCTGCCATTGATTACGACGAGGCTGCTTGAGCCAAATTGGCGTTAAGTTTACCGCTTTTTTAGATGCCGGAGTTCCTGATTCTGTAGGACGAGCTTTAGCCGCATTCGGCCACAGACCAATTTATCATCGAGACGCATTACCAGACGGAACGCCAGACGCTGTCGTTGCGGCCACCGCCCTTGCAAACGACGCTATTTTGGTGGCGATCGACAAGGACATGAAGCAGATAGCGCAACGCTATGGCATGACTCCTCGCAACACCAGATTCGACCGGCTCAGCCTTATTCAAATTTGTTGTGGTGAAGTGTTAGCTTCCAAACGAATAGAACAGGCAATGTCGTTTCTAGAGCTTGAATGGGCATTCAAGTTAGAAAAAATCGCGCGGCGCATGTGGGTAGAAATCGGCCCTCACGCATTAAAAACAAACAGATAAATGAAAAGCTAGACCGGTCTATCTCATCTAGCTTTTCTTGGTCGGGGCGAGAGGTATCGAACCTGCGACCTTTCGCTTCTTAAACGAACGCTCTACCACTGAGCTACGCCAAAGGAAAATAGAGGTGGTATTGGCCGAGTTCAAGCGACCTGCGTCAGGGGGGACAATTACCAAAGTTTTTGGGGCGCCGCGGGCGGCTAGCCTTTCTTCAAAAAGGCGCGTTCTTAGCGGTCACAGCTGGCCGCCATGCGCAGCTTTCATGCCGCCGAGGAAAAAGGCACTAGCGTAGAGTGTTTAAAATAGTAAGCTGGCGCGACCCTTCGCAGGAGATACACCTATGACCGCCGTGAGCCGCATCAGCAACCAGCCACTGGCACACCAATGGATGCCCTTCACCGCCAACCGGGCGTTTCAGGATGCGCCAAGGCTGATTGCGCGGGCCGAGGGCGTCTATTATTTTAACCCGCAGGGCGAAAAACTGCTGGATGGCTCCTCGGGGCTGTATTGCATTCCCCTGGGCCATGGCAGGCGGGAAATCCGCGAGGCGGTCACAAGGCAGATGGAAGTACTCGACTACGCGCCGCCCTTTCAATATGGCGTTCCGGCCGCATTTCAACTGGCGCAGGAGCTGGCTGAGATGCTCCCCAATGGGTTGAACCGCATCCTGTTTACCGGCTCCGGCTCGGAATCGGTGGATAGCGCGCTGAAAATCGCCATCCAGTATCATCGCGTGCGCGGCGAGGGGCAGCGGCAGCGTTTCATCGGGCGCGAGCGCGGCTATCATGGCGTCAATTTCGGCGGCTGGTCAGTCGGCGGCATGGTTAACAACCGCAAAGCCTTCGGGCTGGGCCTGCCCGGCGTTTCGCATCTGCGCCATACCGTCATTCCGGAAAACAAATTCGTCATGGGCCAGGGCGAACACGGCGCCGAGCTTGCCGATGACCTGCAGCGTTTGGTCGATCTGCACGGCGCAGACAGCATCGCCGCCTGCATCGTCGAGCCCATCGCCGGCTCCACCGGCATTCTCGTCCCGCCCAAAGGCTACCTGGAACGTTTGCGCGAAATCTGCACCAGACACGGCATTCTGCTGATTTTCGATGAAGTCATCACCGGCTTCGGCCGCACCGGTCAGGCTTTTGCCGCTGATACGTTTGGCGTGGTTCCGGATATCATGACTTTGGCGAAAGCCATCAGCAATGGCAGCATCCCGATGGCCGCCGTCGCGGTGCGCGAGGATGTGCAGCAAACCATCCTCGACGCGGCGCCGCCTGAAAACGTGGAGTTCTTCCACGGTTATACCTATTCCGCGCACCCCGTCGCCTGCGCAGCTGCCTTGGCCACGCTGAAGATTTTTCGCGAGGAAGACACATTTGCGAGGGTTCGTGCGCTAACCCCGGCTTTTCTGGAACAGATCGGCGGATTTAAGGACCTGCCTTATGTTACCGATACGCGCGGCTTTGGCCTGCTCGGCGCGGTGGAGCTGGCGCCGGAAGGAAAGCCGGGCGCGCGCGGCTACAAGATTCTGTGCAAGGCCTTCGAGGCCGGGCTTGTGCTCCGCGCCGCCGGCGACACCATCGTGCTGGCCCCGCCTTTCGCCGCCACGGCGGAGGAAATCGCCCGCATGGTGGAAATTATGCGCGCCGTCATCACCGCGAATTAAGGGCGGACCATGGCTCAGGATGTGTTGCTGCATATCGATGGAAAATGGCGCCCGGCGTTCAGTGGCCGAACCATTGACATTATCAACCCCGCTACCGAGGAGGTGATCGGCAAACTCAGCCGGGCCGGCATCGGTGATCTTGATGCAGCGCTGGAAGCGGCGGCAAAAGGCTTTGCTATCTGGCGCAAAACATCGGCCTTTGAGCGCAGCAAAATCTTGCGCAAGGCCGCGGAACTGCTGCGAGATCGCCTGGAATCCATCTCCGTGCTGCTGACGCAGGAGCAGGGCAAACCGCTGGCCGAAGCCCGCATCGAGCTCGGCATCTCGGCGGACGTTGTCGACTGGTTTGCCGAGGAAGGCCGCCGCGCCTATGGCCGTGTCATCCCGGCCCGCAGTCCCGGCATCACGCAGCTCTCCGTGCGCGAGCCGGTGGGTGTTGTTGCGGGTTTCACGCCCTGGAACTTCCCGGTCAGCCAGGCGGTGCGCAAAATATCGGCAGCACTCGCCGCCGGCTGTTCCTTCATCTTGAAAGGCCCGGAGGAAACGCCCGCCTCCTGCGCCGAGTTGGTGCGGGCCTTTATCGATGCTGGGCTGCCGGATGGGGTGTTGCAACTCGTCTTCGGTGTGCCCGCGGAGATTTCCGAATATCTGATTCCGCATCCGGTGGTGCGAAAAATCTCCTTCACCGGCTCGACGGCGGTTGGCAAGCATCTGGCCGCCATGGCGGGTGCGAATATGAAGCGCGCGACCATGGAACTCGGCGGCCATGCGCCGGCGATCGTTTTTGCCGATGCCGATCTGGATGCCGCCGCGCGCATCTTGGCTGGGGCAAAATTCCGCAATGCCGGGCAGGTTTGCGTCTCGCCGACACGGTTTCTGATTCAGAACGAAGTGTTTGACCCATTCGTGCAACGTTTCGTGCGGGCGGCCGAGGCGCTTAAACTTGGCAATGGGCTCGATCCGGCAACCAGTATGGGGCCGGTCGCCAACCAGCGCCGCATTGCCGCCATGGAGCATTTCGTGGCCGATGCCGTGCAAAAGGGCGCCAGGATCGCCACGGGGGGGAAACGTCATGGCAATAAGGGCTATTTCTTCGAACCCACGGTGCTTACCGACTTGCCGGCGGATGCGGCCGTTCTGCACGAGGAACCCTTCGGCCCGCTCGCCTTGATGCTTCCCTTTGCAACCTTCGCCGACGCCATCGCCGAAGCCAACCGTCTGCCCTACGGTCTCGCCGCCTATGCCTATACGCACTCTGCGGCCACGGTCACGGCTTTAGGTGCAGAGATCGAGTCCGGCATGATAAGCATCAACCATCACGGCCTGGCGCTTCCGGAAACGCCGTTCGGCGGCGTCAAGGATAGCGGCTACGGCTCCGAGGGCGGGGCGGAGGGGATGGAGCCCTATCTCGTCACCAAATTCATTACCCAGGCGGGACTTTGACGAGTCCTCTTGCCGGCAAACGCACCGTAATTACCGGCGCTTCCAGCGGCATCGGGCTGGCCATCGCGCAGGCATTCGCGCAAGCCGGCAGCGATTTGATCATCGCCGCGCGAGATGCCAAAAAACTCGATGCTGCGGCTGAGACTTTGCGCGCGACTGGCGCCACTGTTACCGCGGTGCAGGCCGACCTCACGAAAGATGCAGATATTGCCGGGCTGTTTGCGGCTGCCGGAGATATCGACATCCTGGTCAACAATGCCGGCGGCAATATCCGTGCCCGCACCGAGGATGTGACGGCGGAGCAATGGCGCGGCGTCATGGAGCTGAACGTTACGGCGGCATTTCTTTGCGCGCAGGCGGCATTCCGTGGGATGCTGGCGCGCAAATCCGGGCGGATAATAAATATCGGCAGCGTTTCGGCGAAAGTCTCTCGCCGCAACTCGATTGCCTACACCACGTCGAAATTTGCGCTGGAGGGCATGACCCGCGCGATGGCCCTGGATGGCCGCAGCCACGGCATCGCGGTTTCCATCTTGCATCCCGGCAACACGGAAAGCGCGATCTGGCAGGGCCAGGAAGAGCTGGTGGCGCAAGAGGGGATCATGCCGGCATCGGCAGTGGCCCGCGCCGCCTTGCTGATGGCCACGCTGCCGGCCGGCATCAACATGTTGGAGGCGACCATGCTGCCGCTTACCATGCCGTTTCTAGGCCGGGGTTAGGCAGATTTCCCGGCAGTTTCATGTTAGGTGCTTTACATTTACCGCGCACCGTGCCGTGAGTTCCATCGCGCGCCATCGAGCATCTCTCGAGAGCTGAAGCGCAATCGCGGGGTGCAGGTCGGCTACATGCCAGCCTATGCCCAGGAGCAAGCTGCCGCCCGATGCTGGAGCGGCTCCAGGCTGGAGTATGACCTCGCTCTACGAAACATCGTCCTCGGATGCCTCTCATGGGGCTGGCCGCCCAAACGGTGCAAAAACCTTTGTTGTTATTGATCCAGGACGTTCGTGCGCCAATGGCCCAGATGCAATAAAGTTTTTTTACTTCTTTTTCTTCAGAAAAAGGAGTGCCTCCCTTTCTTACCCCTAGCGCAAATGCTCGGCGAAAAACGCCAGGCTGCGCAACTCCGCCAGCTCCGCGTCTTTCGGGCTGTAGCTGGATCGCTCCTCGCAGCCAAAGCCATGCCCAGCGCCGGGATACACGAAGATCGGAATTTCCGGATGCGCGGTTCGGATCGCGTCCACGTCGGTCGGTGGAATCCCGCCATCCAATTCGCCGAAATGCAGCTGCACCGGGCAGTTCGGTGCCGCGTCACGGGTATTGACGATCAACCCGCCATACCAGCCAATTGCCGCCTTGAATTGGTGGGTCCGCGTCGCCCCGGTCCAGGCCAGGCTGCCGCCCCAGCAATAGCCGATGATCCCGGTTGGGCGATCCCCAAGGGCCAAGGCCGTCGCTTCGATATCCGCCAGCACCGCCGCATCCGGAATGGCCGCCCGCAGTGCCGCGCCTTGCTGGCGGTCTTCCGGGCCATAGCCAAGCTCGGCATTGCGCTGGACGCGATCGAACAGAGCCGGGCTTAATACCCGGTAGCCGAACCCTGCCAGGCGTTCGGCAACCCGGCGCATATGGGCGTTCACGCCGAAGATTTCCTGCAAGACCACCAAAGCGCGCGGGGCGTTCACGTCCCCGGCTTCGAACGCCTCGAATTTATGGCCGTCCGAGGCGGTAAGCTGCATCATGTCGCCCTCCTAACCAATGCTTGCGTAAACCTTGAAGGCATGCGCAAGCGCCTCATAAATGGGCCGTTTGAATCCCACCGCCAGCGCCGGCAATTTCCCAATTTCCACCCAGCGCCAGGCGTCAAATTCCGGGTGCGGATCAAGGTCGAGCCGGATGTCGGCATCGGCGCCCAAGAAACGCAGCGCGAACCAAAGCTGCAACTGGCCGCGATATTTGCCTTTGAATGCCTTGCCGATCAATTCCTCCGGCAAATCATATTGCAGCCATTCGGGATATTCGCCGATGATCTCGGCATTGGCGGTGCCGATTTCCTCTTGCAGCTCGCGGAAAATGGCGCTGCGCGGGTTCTCATCGGCGTCGATCCCGCCTTGCGGCAACTGCCACCCGCCCGGCGCCTCCGCCGTGCCAAAGCCGGCACGCCGCGCCACCAGAACCAACCCGTTGGCGTTGAACAAAACCGCGCCGACGTTGCGCCGGTACGGCAAGGCCGCCAGCTGCGCCGCGGATAATTTTATATCGGTCATGGAGCCACCGCTGCGGCAGGAGCCGGCAGCGAAGCGCCGATCGGGGGCAGCGCCAGTGCGCTCACCGGCACCAGCGTTATCCCTTGCGCGTTCAGCGTTTGAATCCAGCTCGCCAGGCCTGAGAGCGCTGCCGGCGCGGGGCTAAGCAAAATCCCCAATGCATTGCCTTGCAGCTTGGCATCGGCGGCAAGCTGCGCCAATTGCGCGGCTTCCGCCTGGGGCGCCAGCACAGGATCGATCACCACATCGGCGGTGCGGTTCCAGGCATAGGGCGCGGCGCCGGTTTGCCGCGCATCGATGAAAAACAGGCCTTTATCCGCGATCTCCTGCAGAAGCCAGGACTTGGCGTTGGTATTGGCCATGAACCCGGCACCCTGCGTTACCCCGATCGCATCGGTGACGCCGGCATAGCCCTGAAACCGCGACAAGTTCCAATCCAGCATCGGCTGGTCCTGGGTAATCGGCCCGGCCATCACGAGTGCCTCGTTGCCGGCATTTTCGGTTGAGGGGTCGGCCTCCTGCATGGGAATGGCGAGCAGCGTTTCATGCCCGGAAGCGCGGGCCAGCGCCGCAATCGCGCTGCTATGCTGCCCGTAGGGCGAAAGGGCGAGCGATACGGCAGCAGGCAAGGTGGTCACCGCTTCCTGGCTCTGCGTATTGTCATCGCCGATGTCGGCCACCAATAGGGCGACACGCGGGCCGGGCCGGGAAGGGATGCTCGCCGCATAAGCCTGCATGGAAGCCGTGTTATTGGGGCCGAGTCGCGGCACCAGCCAGTTGGGATTGGTAGCGGATGGCCCGAGCAGCGCGGCAATCGGCGCCGGAATGGGTTGCCCCGGCGCCAGCGTGCTGCCAGTGCCCGTTTCAGGCAGGGCAGGCGGGGCTGGTAGCGGAGAAGCAGTTTTGGTTTTTGTGGTAACCGCCGCCTTCACGGGTGCGGCAGGCGCCACGGCATGATGAATAATGCCGGCGGCGAGCATCGGCGCCGGCGGACCGAGATATTGCAACACGGCGATTGTAACCAACACGACGCCCGCGAACGTGCCCCAGAAAATTATCAGCGGTTTCGGCAGACGCCGCGCGCGATGCCCCTTCGCCAGTTTGGGCGCCCTTATTTTCGGCGCCGGTTTGGAAGCGGCTGCCATGTTAAGCCCTGCAGCGCATCGGCGTTAGTTGGACGCTGCTTTGTCACCGGGCGCGGACATCGCCGCCACCAGCTTCAAGGCCATCTGCAACTGGAAATCGGTTGAAGGCTTGGTCAGGTCCAGCGCAGGCCAGCCTTGCGGCGGCTTGTCCGGAATGGTCTTCGCAACCGCCGGCAAGGGCAGGGCGCTGGCCAGCGGCGGCGCGGTAAGCCCGGAGGGGTTGTTGAAGGAATGTAGCAGATCGCTCTCACGCAGGCTCGCAAACTGATCCTCTGGCGTTCTGGTGTCGGAAACCTTCACATCCGGCGTCACCCCATAATCCTGGATCGACTTGCCGGAAGGTGTGTAATACAGCGCCGTGGTCAGTCGCAGCGCGCCATTATCCGGAATCGGCACGATGGTCTGCACCGATCCCTTGCCGAAGGTGCGCATGCCCAGCACCAGAGAGCGCTGGTTCTGCTGCAGGGCGGCGGTGACGATCTCCGCCGCCGAAGCGGAACCCTCATTGGTCATCACCACCAGCGGCGCGCGGTTAAGAATATCGCCGCCGGGCTGGGCGTACCAAACCTGGTCGTCATCGCTATGCCGGCCATGGGTGGAGACAATCTCGCCGCTGTTCAGAAAATCGTTGGCCACGGCCACGGCCTGGTCCAGCAGCCCGCCGGGATTATCGCGCACGTCCAGAATATAGCCGTGGATATTGTTGCCGCCTTGCTGCTTGCGCAGATCGCGCACCGCATTACGGATATCCTGGTCGGCCTTCTCATCAAAACTGGCCAGGCGAATATAGCCGATCGCGCCGGCCGGCGTGGGAAACAGCCGGTCCTTGACATCCTGGATCTGAATGATCTGCCGGACCAGCGTCAGGATCACCGGCGTATCGACGCCGTTGCGCTTCAAGGTGAGCGTAATCTTGCTGCCCGGCGTGCCGCGCATCTCGGTCACTGCGTTGTCCAGATCGATGCCGTCGGTGGAATGGCCGTCGATGTTGACAATGATATCGCCGGGCTTGATGCCGGCGCGCGCGGCGGGGGTATCGTCGATTGGGCTGATGACCTTCAATAATCCTTTAGTTTGAGTGACTTCCAGGCCAAGGCCGCCGAACTGGCCGGAGGTCTCCACCTGCATGTCGCCATATTGTTTCTGGTTCATATAGCTCGAATGCGGGTCCAGGCCCGCCAGCATACCGTTCACGGCATCGTAGATCAGCTTGGTCGAGGGCGGATTGACGACATAATTCGCCTTCACCCGGTCGAAAATATCGCCGAACAGGCTCAACTGCTGGTAGGTACTGTCACTTGGTGCATCCTGCCCGGCGGCGTGATGCACGGGCGCCGCGGCGGAGCCGATCAGCAGCCCGGCCGCAAAGACGCCGCTCAACATCAACCCGCTCCGCAACTTCATCAGGCAATCCTTTAAAATCAAGCCGGCGCATTCTGCCGCGAAGGTGGCATTATAGGCGATTCGCGACCTGCCGGCACATTAGATAACATAGTTTTATGTTTATCCAGTGCCGCCCCTCAACCAGGCGGCTGGGTTAACCGGCTTGCCGCTCTGCCGCAACTCCACATATAGCATCGGCTGGCGCGTCGGGTCGCCGGCGTCGTAGCCCGCCATCTCCCCCAGCGGCTGGCCGCGGGCCAATTGCTGGCCGGCGGTTACGTCCAGGTGCCGCATGCCGGACAATACGAAATCGTAGTTTCCGCCACAATCCAGGATCACCAGCAGGCCGTAATTGTGAAAGGCGCTGGCGTATAGAACCGGGCCCGAACAAGGGGCGACAACCCGCGCCCCGGGCGCTGCCCGATACACGATGCCAACCGCCGGCCCGGCAAGGGTGGGCGCGCCGTATTCCTGCACCAGGGTGCCTGCTACCGGTGTTCCCGCGGCTGGCGCTCCGGCGGCCGGCGTCCCGGCAACTGGCGGAATGCGCTCAGGCGCTGGCAGTGCCTGGGCATTCCGTTGGGCCCGCAATTTTTGCAACTTTGCGACCACCTCCCGCAAATCATGCATATTCTGGGTCTCGACGGCGGCGGCGGCGGCTTGCCGGGCGGCAATATCCAAATGGCTCATCTCCGCCGCCCGGGCCGCGGAAATCTTCGCCGTTAGCGCATCTTCCGCCGCTTGCTGGGCCGCAACCGAAGCCGCGAGCGCCGCTTGCTGCGCCTGCGCCTGCGCCTGCAATGCCGCCAGCTGCAATGTTTGGGCTTGCAGCGCCCTTGCTCTGCGCGCAATCTCCGCGGCCACGCTTTGCAATAGCAGAACGCCGCGGATCGCATCGGCGGGCGAGGCCGGCACGGCCAGAATAGACGCCGCCGGCTCCCGCGCCAGCCGCTCCATTACCGGAAGCAAGGCTGCAAGCGCCGTTTCATTGCGCTGCAACGCCCCGGCCGCCGACTTGGCCTGCGCCGCCAGATTGTCCAGCGTCGCTGCCGCCTGCGCCGTTTGATCCTCCAAATGCCGCGCATCCGCCGCCGCCGCCACCTGCGCTTGCGCCAGTACCGCCGCATTGGCTGCATCCGCCGCCGCCTTTCGGCGTGCCGCCGCCCCCTCGGCATGATGGATCGACGCTCGCTGCCGTGCCGCCAGCAGCGCCTTTTGCGCCGTGTCCAAATCCTTCGAATGTGCGAAAGCCATGGTAGGCAGCAGCAAAAGCAAAAATGCGAGACCTCTGCAAAACATTAGCGTCCCTGTTTCAACGAAAGGAACCGAGATCCTCAGGATCGTCACGTAGACCTGGCTTAGAGAGCGCTTGATTAGAATGTGCAGGTGTCGGCCAACGAATCGGAAATTAGCCGTGCTCACGATCGCTTTTATCCGGGCTTGTTAGACTTCCCAAGGTTTTTTGACGGGGTAGCGTTAGCGTAACACGCTCACGTTGCAGGTAAGTATTGCGGTTGGCCATCTATCAAAATACAAGCCCAAAACAACGAATTGCGCTCGGAAAATACCACCGGAAGTTGCGCTACCCGTGTCCGCCAAATTAATTTGCCGCACTGCAATAAGACTATTGCCAAGATGTTTGCGCCTTCATATAAAAAAATGTCAATCGCAGGACGTTTCGACGGAGAAGGCAAGTGGCCAGTACATTGGAACTAGCGCGTGTTGCAGACGGTGAGGGTCTGCGGGGCAGCGCGCGGGCGGCTTCTGGCGATGGGGGGCTGTCAAGGTTTGTGAGCCGTTGGCATTTGATACTCACGACCAAGGTACTGGATATTGCACTCATTCTGATTGTTGCGACATCGGCCTATTTTATGGAAATGAATTGGGGCGATGCGCTGCGCTATATGTTTGGCGCCGCCGTTATTGCCATAATTTGTTATTTGTCGTTTACGCGTGCCCATCTTTACGAAATCAAATCGCTATTGAGCTGGATGGGTGCGGCAAAAGCGATTGTTTTGCGAATGAGTCTCGTGTTCATGGGGCTGGCTACACTTGCAGCGTTGACTCATCAGCAGGCGCTGCTTTCCAGAAGCTGGTTTGTTGCGTTCTATGCCGGCGCCATCATCGCGTTACTTGCTGGCCGACTGTTTCTTGCGGCCTTGATGCGCAGTTGCATCGCGCAGGGCTTTGTTACTCAACATGTTGTTATTGTTGGTCTGAATGAGCTGACAGGTCATTTGGTCGAGCAGATCAAGGCAAACCGGCATGGGGTCCGCATCGCCGGGATTTTTGACGACGGGGTTGCCGGGGGGGTTGCCGGGGGGGCTGCCGGGCGGGACCCTGACAATCTCCGAGGTCAAGCTAGCGATGTCGCAGAACTAACGCGCGGGGGCGTGAGCGATTTGCTCCGATACGCCTTGTCGAACCCGGTTGATCTGGTGGTGATTACCCTGCCGATCGCTGCTGCCGAGCGTATCACCCGGGTGATTGAGCAATTGCGGCGGTTGCCGCTGAATATCCGGATTCTGCCCGGAGAGATCGGCTTGCAGCGCTTTACCCCCATGCAATTGTAGCGGGCGGAGCTGCCGGGTGTGCAACTCATCGCGGTTGCGGATCGCCCGATTTCGGAATTCGCCTTATTCGCAAAAAACCTGTTCGACCGGGCTGCCGCCTTGATCGGGCTGGCCGTGTTCAGCCCCGTTCTGCTGATCTGCGCTATCGGTATTTCCGTGACGAGTCCCGGACCGGTATTTTTCCGTCAGAAGCGCGTTGGCTACATGGGCCGCGAGTTTGACATCATTAAATTCAGGACAATGGAGCAGAAATTCTGCGGCAGCGACGCGCCCACCAGCCGAAATGATCGCCGGATATTCAAATTCGGCGGCCTGCTGCGCAAGACCAGCCTGGACGAACTGCCGCAGCTCATCAACGTGCTGATTGGCGACATGTCCCTTGTGGGTCCACGTCCGCACATGCTGGGACAGATGGTGGGGGAACGGTCGTTCTTCGACGCCGTCGACGATTATGCAAACCGGCACCGGGTGAAGCCTGGGATTACCGGTTGGGCGCAGGTCAATGGCTGGCGCGGCCCGACGGAAACGATGGAACAAATCGAGCGCCGTGTGGAGCATGACATCTACTACATCGAAAACTGGTCGCCGATGCTTGATCTTGCCATTCTTGTAAGGACGTTGTTCCAGGGGTTCTTTGGAAAGAACGCCTTCTGAGCTGCGCCCTGCGGGGGCGAACGGCGCTTCGGAGTTGGTTTGCGCGCAAAATATAATTTGGCCAGTCTGCAAGAGCTTAAAAAACCGACTCTGAATCCAACCGGCTTTATGTTTGACCCACCAACCCGCTCAATCCCGTGATGTCGGCCTGCGCCGGCATCCGTTTTGTGGCGTGGCCGGCGGGTTGATTACAAAGAGGGCTGGTATGATACCATGGCCACAAAGAATGACGTTCGTATCAGAGCGTCGGCAATACGCACCGGTCCTCCGGCGCGCCGCTCATCGGCAGCGCGCCGGAGGTGGCCCCTTCATCCAGACGATTTCAACCAACCATTAAGCCGCCGCGCGGATGGCGGCCGCTTTGACATCTTCGCCAACCAGGTCGGAGAAAGTAGCAAAATTTTCCTCGAAACGTTTCACCAGCGCCGCGGCGGCAGCGTCATAGGCGGCGCGGTCAGCCCAGGCGGTGCGGGGATCCAGCACCTCGTCCGGCACGTCAGCGACGCTTTCCGGGATTGCCAGACCAAAGAACGGGTCGCGGCGGAAGTTGGCCTTGTCCAACGCGCCCGAAAGTGCCGCGCGCAGCAGCGACCGCGTGTGTTTGATCGACATGCGCTTGCCCACCCCGTAGGCCCCGCCGGTCCAACCGGTATTCACCAGCCAGCAGGAGACGCCATGCTCGGCAATCAGGGATTCCAGAAGTTTTCCGTAAACCTCCGGATGGCGCGGCAGGAAGGGTGAGCCAAAGCAGGCGGAGAAGGTGGCCTGCGGCTCCGAACCCAAGCCTTTCTCGGTACCCGCAACGCGCGCGGTATAGCCCGAGAGAAAGTGATACATCGCCTGGGATGGGCTGAGCTTGGAAATCGGCGGGAGCACCCCAAAGGCATCCGCCGTCAGCATGAAGACGTTCTTGGGAATGGTGCCGCGCCCAGACAATTCCACATTAGGAATGTATTCCACCGGATAGCAGGAGCGGGTGTTCTCCGTGAAGGTTTGATCGGTGAGGTCGAGATGGCCCTGCAGGTCGGCCACGACATTTTCCAGCACGGTGCCGAAGCGGTGCGACGCCGACCAGATCTCCGGCTCCGCCGTCTGGCTGAGATCGATCACCTTGGCATAGCATCCGCCTTCGAAATTGAACACACCATCGGGGCCCCAGCCATGCTCATCATCGCCGATCAGCTTGCGCGCTGGATCGGAAGACAAGGTGGTTTTGCCGGTGCCGGAAAGTCCGAAAAACAGCGCCGAATCGCCGTCCTTGCCGATATTGGCGCTGCAATGCATCGGCAGCACGCTACGCTCCGGCAATATCCAGTTCATGACGGTGAAGATCGACTTCTTGATCTCGCCGGCATATTGCGTGCCGGCGATCACGATCACCTTTTCCGCGAAGTTCAGGGCAATGGCGGAAGTGCTCCTAACCCCGTCGATGGCCGGATCAGTTTCGAAGAACGGCGCGTGCAGAATCACGTAATCCGGCGTGAAGCCGGCGAGTTCCTTAGGTGCCGGGCGGATGAACATATTGCGGGCAAACAACGCCTGCCAGGCGCCGGTGGTGACCAGCCGGACGCGGATGCGGTTGGCCGGATCGGCGCCGGCGAACAGATCCTGCGTGAAGAGTTCCCGGCCCTGCAGATAGGCCTGCACCCTGGCCTTGAGTATCTGGTATTTCGCCACCGGCAGTTTCTGATTGATCTTGCCCCACCAGACATTTTCGGTGGTGGTGGGCTCATCGACGACGAATTTATCGCCAACGGAACGGCCGGTATGGACGCCGGTGCGAACGATGAGTGCGCCATCGGCCGACAGCCTGCCCTCGGCCTTGCGCAGGGAATGCGCGACAAGCGCCGGCGCGGTGAGGTTGGCGTGCAGCGCGGCGGCAACGCGCACCCCGGTGCCGGCTAAGGCAATTGCATCATGGATCGGCGCGGGCTCAGTCAGTTGGGTCACTTGTCAGTCATTCCTTTTCGCGATCTAGAAATTGAGCTTAGGTCCCACATGCGGCCTGGCAGTTCCTTATGGTCTTCTTGTAGGCAGTGGCGGGCGGCGCATCAACTGAACAATTCGTTGGGCATCATGGCAATTTAATGTCCCAGGAAAGAAGTCCAGGTGGTGCATCGCAACAAAGGTTACTGGGGAGTAGAGAATTTGGCAACCATAAGTTTGCGCGCGGCGCCAAACCCGCCAATATAATACGAGTCCGTCAGACTAAGCTGCCAGAAGCCGAAATCGCCAAACCCGACATATAGTTCGGCGTAGGGATGGCGTTCCAGAAAAATGCTACGGGCCAAGCCGTTTTCGGTTCGGGCGGCGGTGCCGGTCAAACAAAGCCGGGGCGTGGTTTGCGGATTGGCACTGGCTGGCCCCCCGTTATCTGCCTCGCCAGTCATCTCGCCGACCAAAAGCAAGGCGCAGGCCGGATTGGCCATAAGTTGCCGAGTATGGACGGAAAGCTCCGACAGCAGCAGCACTGGCGCCGCATCCGGCATGAACGCCACTGTGACGAGGGCGGCGTGCGGAATGCCCGCCTCGCAGGTCGCCAAGGTGGCGGTTCTCACATTACGAATAAGTAAGCGAGCTTCGGCATAAAAATCCCGCTCTTGCGCTACTGCCATAATCCAGCCACTCCCGACAGTATTACATTCTGCTATGAGCAATCCGATGAAGCAAACGATCGCCCTGGTCGATGACGACCGGAACATTCTCACCTCGGTCCAGATGACCCTGGAACAGGAAGGTTTTGCGGTGCGCACCTATACGGATGGCGAATCCGCGCTCCAGGCCTTGCTGGCCAAGCCGGCGGACCTGGCGGTGCTGGACATTAAAATGCCCCGGATGGATGGCATGGAGCTGCTGCAGAAATTGCGCGCCCGCTCCGCCATGCCGGTGATTTTTCTCACCAGCAAGGATGACGAGCTGGACGAGCTGATGGGGCTCCGCCTGGGCGCGGATGACTACATCACCAAACCCTTCAGCCAGCGCCTGCTGCTGGAACGCATCCGGGCATTGCTGCGCCGCAACGAGGTCTCAAAAGCCGAGGGCTCCGGCGCGGCGCCGGCCAGCGTGCTCACCCGCGGGCATCTGACGCTGGATGAAACCAAGCATCAATGCCTGTGGAAGGGGCTCGACATCCAGTTGACCGTCACCGAGTTCCTGCTGGTGAAAGCCCTGGCGGCGCGGCCGGGCATGGTGAAGTCCCGCGATCAACTTATCGATGCCGCCTATGGTGAGAATGTTTATGTCGATGACCGCACCATCGACAGCCATGTGAAACGACTGCGCAAGAAATTCCGCAATCAGGACGAAGAATTCGACCAGATCGAAACCCTCTACGGCATTGGGTATCGCTACAAGGAAGCCTGATCATCATGGCCAAGCGGCCCCGCGTGTCGCGGCTGTTGCGGGATATTCTGCTGGTCAACCTGATGCCGGTGACGCTGATTGTCGCGGCTTTGTTCTACCTGGACCAGTATCAGCAAGGCCTGCTGACCGCTGAAGTTGGCGCCTTGCGTGAGCAGGCGCGGATCTATGCAGGCGCGCTGGCGCAAAGTGCGGTGCAGAATAACCAGTCCAACCAGCCGGCGCTGAATCAGGATTTGGCGCAGCCGCTACTGTACCAGCTGATCGAGCCGACCCCGAACGCGCAGGCGCTGATCTATGGGCCGGATGGGCAGATCATCGCCAATTCCCGGGTGCATCCCGGACCCGGCGGCGCCATCATCACCGAACCTTTGCCGGCGGCGCAGACCACCAGCGCACTCAGTCAATTGGTCGGCTTCGTCTATGACCATCTTTCCGGCTCCCTGGCAGGCGCCGCGGATGATTCGGGCCTGACCTCAGGCGCGGCCGGCTCAGGCGCGGGGGAAGACCCGAATACCTTGGGTTGGCAGCCAGATGCGCGGGAAGTGTTGCAGATGACCAGCCCGGCGCCTGGCCAGGAGGCCGCGCCCTTCATCCGCCGCGGCGCCGATGGGCATTTGCTGATTACGGTTGCGGAACCGGTGAATAGCAGTCAGCAGAATGTCGGAACGGTGCTGCTCACCAGTGAAGCGGATGAAGTGGACCGTGCGGTGTTCGCGGTGCGTATCTCCATCCTCGGCCTGTTCGCCTTAGCGCTGGCGCTCACCGTGCTGGTTTCCATCTACCTCGCCGGTACCATCGCCAACCCCATTTTGAGGCTGGCCGGCGCCGCGGCGCTGATGCGCGAAGGCCGGGCGCGCGGCCAAACGTTGCCGGAGAAGATCATCGACCGGAACGATGAGATCGGCGCGCTGGCGCGGGCGCTGGACGGCTCGGCCAAAGCGCTTTGGGCGCGGATGGACGCCATCGAACGCTTCGCCGCCGATGTGGCGCATGAAATCAAAAACCCGCTCTCCTCGATCCGCTCCGCCATCGAAACGCTGAGCCGCGTCGAAGACCCCACCCGCGCCTCCCGCCTGCTCGCGATCGTCACGCAGGATGTGGCCCGGCTCGATCGGCTGATCACCGATATCTCGGACTCCTCGCGGCTGGATTCCGAACTCTCCCGGACACGGATGGAAGTGATCGACCTCGCCCCCATCCTCGGCACGTTGAACGAAATGCACGACGCCACCCGCAAGCCGACCGGCCCCATCATGACACTGGATGCGCCGGAAATGGGGCTGATGGTGAACGGGGTGGAAAGCCGGCTGGTGCAGGTGCTGCGCAACCTGCTCGGCAACGCCATCTCCTTCAGCCCGGAGACCGGCCATATCTGGCTGCGCGGCAAGGAAACCGGCGGAATCATCGAACTGGCCGTGGAAGATGAAGGCCCCGGTATCCCGGATGGCAAACTCAACGACATCTTCGACCGGTTTTACTCCGAACGCCCGACCAGCGAACAATTCGGCAGCCATTCAGGGCTCGGCCTCTCCATCTCCCGCCAAATCATCGAGGCGCATCAGGGCCGGATCAACGCCGAGAACCGGCGGGATGCAGGGGGGAATATTATTGGGGCGCGGTTTGTCATCCGGCTGCCAAAGGCGCCTTTTTAAGCCTAGAAAGCGCTTCTTTTTCTGTAGAAAAAGAAGCAAAAAGACTTCTTAAACTGGGGGCGCCACGCCATCCTGGCAAAGCGGGAAAACCATGGGCACTGTTACGGTTATCGATCATCCGCTGGTCCAGCATAAGCTCTCACTGCTGCGAAGACGCGAAACCACCACCGGGGAATTTCGCCAGCTTTGCCGGGAGATCAGCTTGCTGCTGGGCTACGAGGTGCTGCGCGATTTGCCGCTGGAGCCGATCGAAATCGAAACGCCGCTGGAGAAGATGACGGCCTACCAGGTGCAGGGCAAGAAACTCTGCTTCGTCTCGGTGCTGCGCGCCGGGGCGGGCATTCTTGACGGCATTCTGGACCTCGTACCCTCCGCCCGGATCGGCCATGTCGGGCTGTACCGCGATCCGGTAACCAAGGAGCCGGTGGAATATTACTTCAAGGTTCCGGACGGCATCGAATCCCGGCTTTGCATCGTCGTGGACCCGATGCTGGCAACCGGCCACTCCGCCGCCGCCGCCGTAACCCGGCTGAAAAAAGCTGGTGCAACCCAAATCAAATTCGTCTGCCTGCTGGCCGCGCCGGAAGGCATTGCCGCCTTCCAGTCGGCGCACCCGGATATTCCGATTTTCACCGCCGCCATCGACCGGCAATTGGACGACCACGCCTATATCCGGCCAGGTTTGGGCGATGCGGGTGACAGGCTGTTTGGCACCAAGTAGCCGCAAAGGCGGGCGCTGCCATTTTTTGGGATTTTCGTTTACTCGCCTCCCCGCCGTGGATTACGCTGTCCTTCTATGAGAGAGTGATGAATACATGGATAGAGCAACGTTTATAGTCGATACCGAAAGTGGCGAGTTGGCGTGGATGGCACCAGCCCACGCGCCAGACCTAACGGATGAGCAAGCTCGGACT